>JAZABE010000001.1:0-2856 GCA_036137535.1 Planctomycetota bacterium
AAAGGGCTTGAGACACGGCTTAACCAGTTAAACCAGTTTGTCGAAAAGCAGCGACGGTTGATTTCCCAAGGTGCTCGGGATCGCGTCGCGGAATATTTGATGGCAGTCCACTACCGTCGACATCACCCGTCCACTGAGAATTTCATGACGTTGACGGAAAAGGGCAATGTCATTCCCAAGATCATTTCTCGGTATGAAAACTACTTGAATGAGGCGTTGAACCACCACGATCCGGTCTGGGTCATTTGGCACCTGTACTCAAAGCTAGTGGACGATGAATTTGAAGAAAAAGCTGCTCAGGTATCCCTTCAAATCTCAAAGAGTCATGATTTGAAAATAAACCCAATCGTGGCGAAGGTGTTTACAGGGTTTGTACCCAAAACCATGGAGGAGGTGGCTCAAAAATACGCCCAAGTGTTTAAGCAGGTCATGGATGACTCGGAAAACACAGACAGCCCGGCTATCTTACCACTGCGTGATTTTCTTTTCGCCAAAAAATCCCCCGCTGTTTTGCCAGGAGTTTTTGGTTGGGGGTTTTTGGATTTGTTACCGGATCGTCCGACCCAGGCCGAGTATGAGAAATTATTGAAAGCCGTTGAAAATTTCTGCAAAACGGGTCCCCATGCCCCGCCGCGGGCAATGGTGATATTGGACACAGATGAAGTCTACCAGCCTTTTGTTTTTTTGCGAGGAAATCCAAATCGCAAAGGACCGCGGGTTCCCCGCCAGTTTTTGACATCGATCCCGAATACAGAGGCGATTCGAACGAAATTCCCGGCGAACCAAAGCGGTCGGTTACAACTAGCCAATGCGATTGCTAGTCCCCAGAACCCGTTGACCGCGAGAGTAATCGTTAACCGCGTTTGGCAGCAACATTTTGGTCGTGGCTTGGTGCCCACACCGAGTGATTTCGGCATTCAAGGGGCGCAGCCGAGTCACCCGGAGTTGTTGGATTGGCTCGCAAGCTGGTTTATTAAAAACGGGTGGTCAATCAAAAAGCTGCACAAGCTCATCATGCTGTCGGCAACCTATCAGAGATCGAGTCAACCGAATCGGTCACACGACCGGGATCCGGAAAACCAGTTTTTGGCTCGATTCAACAGAACGCGTTTATCGTTCGAAGCGATACGGGATTCGATGATTGATGCCACCGGGCAACTGGAAGTGAAAACCGGTGGGAAGTCATTTGCATTGTTTCAAGGCTATACGCCCCGTAGAACCGTTTATGGATTTATCAACCGGATGGATTTGCCGGGGATCCTTCGTACGTTTGACTACCCTGAACCCGTGGCGACCAGTGGACAGCGCGAACAGACCACGGTTCCAGCTCAGGCCCTGTTCTTTCTAAACCATGAATTCGTCTCTCGTTCTGCCGCAAGGATCCTGGAAAGGGAAGAGATCCGCAATGAAAAATCGACGGATAAGAAATTGCGCAAGCTCTACCGGATTCTCTTTGCGCGAAATCCTGACCGCTTTGAGGTGCTGGCCGGACTCCGTTATCTTTCGGAAAAGAAACAACTCAAACCGTTGCCTTGGAAATATGGTTTTGGGACATTTGATCTCCAGAAAAAAACCGTGTCCGATTTCCAGGAACTTCAGTACTTTACAGGGACTCACTGGCAGGCAGGATCGGTTTTGCCGGATCCAAAATTGAACTGGGTTTACCATGCCGACGATGAAAGTCACCCCGGGAACTCGATGAATTTGTGTTCGATTCGTCGCTGGATTGCCCCGCAAAGCGGTAAAATTGAAATCCGCGGTTTTTTGAAACATGAGCCCAGCGAGGGCAATGGCGTCAGGGTTCGAATCCTATACAACCAGAATCGTGTCTTGGGGAGTTGGCAGGTCCATCATTCCCAGGAAACAACGAATGTGAAGGAGCTTTCGGTTCGCCAAGGTGATACCCTAGACTTGTTAAGTGATTTCAATGGCAACATCAGCCATGATCAGCATCAATGGTCGGTCACGATTAAATCGATTTCAGAGGAGCCCGGACAACACTGGAATTCGAAAAAAGATTTCCGGGGGCCCCTCACTGACCGTTGGCAGTCGTACGTGCATGCTCTGTTGATGACGAACGAATTTATTTTTGTGGATTAACTGGTGAAGAGCCAATTTTTTGATACCGATTTGTCATTGTCCCGGCGTCAGCTGCTTGCTCGCTCAGGTACCGGGTTTGGAATGCTGGGTCTGGCTTCCTTGTTGAATCACTCCGGCAGAGCGACCGATGACCTTCACTCCACTGCTGACGTCCGTGAAAATCCATTGCTTCCCAAGCCAAGTCATTTTCAGGCAAAAGCTAAATCTGTCGTTCATCTCTTCATGAATGGCGGGCCTTCTCACCTAGACACATTCGACTACAAACCCGGGTTGGAAAAATATCATGGGAAACCGGTTCCGTCGGGGAACTTGCGAACTGAACGTTTGACAGGTGGCTTAATGAAGTCACCTTTCAAGTTCAAACAACGCGGTGAATCTGGGAATTGGGTGAGCGAAATCTTTGAAAAGACGGGGGCATTTATTGACGAGATCGCAGTGATCAAGTCAATGTATGCCGAGGTGCCTAACCATGAGCCATCCTTGATGCTGATGAACTGTGGGTCGGGGCAATTGCCTAGACCCAGCTTTGGTTCCTGGGTGACCTACGGACTGGGGACGGAAAACCAGAATTTGCCGGCTTTCGTGGCGATGTGTCCTAACGGGTACCCCATTGTTTCCACGCGAAACTGGAGAAGCGCATTTTTGCCCGGAGCTTGTCAGGGAACCTATGTCAACGCTGCCCATCAGTCGGTTGAACGACTGGTGGAGAACATCAAGAATGCAAGGCTGGATTCCGTTCAACAAAGAAACCAGCTG
>JAZABE010000002.1:0-1415 GCA_036137535.1 Planctomycetota bacterium
GTCCCCGTCTACCAAACCTGGAAAATCGTACTGGGGCATTGGAGTTGATAGGTCATTGCCGACAGACTTGGAATACTCGAGAAAATCCGCTGTTGCCTCAATGCAAACCAGGTGCAAACCGACATCCTCCTTACCGGTATTACAGCACCCATCACGATAAAATCCCGTTCGAGGTGACAGACTGCAAGTCTCAAGTTCTGTTCCGAGTACGTTTTTAGCCATTTGCTTTTTCTAGAGCCGAACGCCCTACCCCACAATCGAGGACTCTGAGGGATTGACCCTGAAGTTTGAGGCCCAGAATCCACTCTCCCCTTTTTGTATCAAGTTCAGCCAATTTTTTCGAGCGGGTCTCAGTCCATCGGCATTCTCCGTATTCCGGTGGACTATGGGAGTCCTCATGGCCAACAACCCCATCTAATGCCCCATTGTCCTTTCAGATGCCCAAGAGGAAATCTGGCCTGTCAAAAAAGCAGATTCCAAACGCTCGGGCCGCTACTCTCAAGACGGCGAGCGTTCTTTCCAAGAATGCTGATATCAGCAGAACACGCAAATTTTCGGTATCATATCCAAAAACCTCATCCATCGAAGCCATTACCCCATGCAGAATTCCTTCTTTTTGATCACCCGATTTTTTTGCCTGCTTGCAATCTTCTTAGGAACAAACTCCCTGGCGGGGAGTGATGAAAAACCGGATTTTGCAGGAAATTGGCACCAGTTTCGCGGCCCGCTTGCCAATGGCACCGCCCCCCGGGCCAAACCGCCGATCCACTGGTCCGAAACCAAGAACATCAAATGGAAATTCGAACTTCCCGGGACCGGCAGCTCCACACCCATTATCTGGATGGATCGGATTTTCATCACCTGCGCAATCAAAACGGATAAAATCGACGAATCAATCACACCTCCCGAAGAACAGCCTCGAAATGGTTTTTTCAATATCAAGTACCCAAATACTTTTTATCGATTTGAAGTCCTTTGTGTTGATCGCAAATCCGGAAACAAAATCTGGCAGCGTACGGCTATAGAAGCCGTACCCAATGAGGGTCGACATCCAGACAACAATTTTGCATCCGCGACCCCGACAACCGATGGCGAAAATCTCTATGTCGCATTCGGCTCCCAGGGCTTCTACTGCTATTCCCTCGATGGCGAATTCAAATGGAAACGCCAACTCGGCAAAGTCAAAACACGAAACAACTTCGGGGAAGGCGCATCGCTCACAGTTTCCAAGGAACGGTTGATTATTGTTCGGGACAACGAAACCAAAAGCGCAATCACGGTCGTTAATGCTGCCACGGGAGCAACAGTTTGGGAAAAAGAAAGAGATGAACCGAGCTGCTGGGCAACACCACTCGTTGTTCAACACAAAAACCAGAATCAACACATTACCAACGGGCACACTCGCGTCCGCAGCT
>JAZABE010000003.1:0-8148 GCA_036137535.1 Planctomycetota bacterium
AATCCACTACCTAAAGGAAAGAAACGATCAAAACGCAAAAAAACTACTTCGCACGTCCATACTGTTTCTCCCCCTGTTTATGGTTTTCCTGACAACCTGCCAGGCTTAACTGGTCATGAGTCCCCACCGGACCTGACCTCCCCACACACTGCTGGAAATTTGAATGAACGACTCAACGCCGTCTGCCGATTCCCATTCGCACGGTTCGATTCAATTGAAATACCAACCGGCATTGCCGATTTCCAATGGCAAGCTCTGTATTTGGTTGTTTCTTTCAACCGAAATCATTTTTTTTTCTGCGTTGATTGGAGCTTATATCGTGTTGCGGTTCGGATCACCCCAAGGTTCCTGGCCAACACCTCATGACGTCCATCTCCTCGAGTGGATTGGCGCGTTAAACACCTTTGTTTTAATCTGCTCCAGTTTCACCATCGTGTTGGCCATCGAAGCAGCTAAAGCCGCTCGAGCATCAAAGGCCCGGGGATGGCTGTTGGCCACTTTCTTACTCGGCTCCCTTTTCCTCGGGATCAAAGCCTATGAATACAAATCAAAATTCCACTATGGCATTCATCCCAACGCTCCTCGCAGCCGGATGTATGACAAACCCGACCTGCACTATCTTTCTGCGTTACAACGCTACTGCAAAACCGAATTAAAAAATCTACAAGACCGCCCTCAATCGGACCCTCATCGGCTGGCCGATTTAATGTCAATCCAGGAGCACCTGGTCAACTGGACCGCTCAGAAGGTTGGGCAAAGTCGCATCACGCCACTTCAAATCCGTTCTCTTGAGTTAATCGCCTTTCAAATTACTCCCAACCACCGCTACGAGGAGACTGCTCGCCAATTCCTGGCGCAGGAAACCGCGGATCTCCAACAACACACCCTGGCACTGGAAGCCGAGATCGAAATGGAATCACCCAAGCTGACGTCCATCGTGAAATCGCTAGAATCCGTGAACCAGCAACTCGAAAGTTTTCAGGCAATCGAAGAACCCAACGCAGAACAATCCCGAAAACAAGCCGAACTCAATTCCCAGAAACAATCTTTGGCGGAAAAGCGAATCCCCTTGGAAAATCGACTGGCTGAGCTCAAGCAAAAGAAAGGGGCAATTGATGGAAGACTTGCTTTCGTTCAGGAAAACCCACTCGGTGAATCCTTGGCGGAAAAGTACCACCTTCCTTTGCCGTTTGTTTTGCCCAGTGGGAACACGTGGGCGAACACCTACTTTTTGCTAACAGGGTTTCATGCACTTCACGTACTGGTTGGCTTGATTGTTTTCATTTTGATTTTACCGCTTCGACTGGATTCGGCACGAGCCGGGCTTATTGAGAACATCGGCTTGTATTGGCATTTCGTCGACCTGGTTTGGATTTTCCTTTTCCCGTTATTGTACTTGTTCTAAACTGGAAGCTCTCCCGGATGCTCAAAGGCAAAGCATGAATCACGAAAACCCTCCCAATCGAACACGGCTTTTTGGATTCGTTTTTATCTTACTGGTCGCACTGACCGCGATTTCATTCGGCGTCGCCAATTCATCCCTGATGAGTCAACCGGTTAAGGGTTGGACTGCAATGATGATTATTTCCATCGCCAAAGCACTATTGGTTATCATTTTCTTTATGCACCTTAAGTGGGAAACCAATTGGAAATACGTACTCACTATTCCCGCCGCAGTCATGAGCTGCCTCTTGGTGCTGGTTTTGATACCCGATATTGGAAATCGCACACAAAGCTATTCAGCAGAGCGGCAGAAATTTGGCGCATTCGAATTGAAAATCAAGGAACCCTTGCCAAACGCTCAAAACCCGGCCGCAAGGCAACCCCAACCACCAACTCAACCGGGAACTGGCAAACAAACGCCAATTAAAAACTCCGCCAGTCCTCCAGCCCTTTTACCGGGAGAGAATTCCCCGGCCGATGGAAACTGGGGCGTATTCAAGGGACAGTTTCGGGTTCGCGGAGAAATCCCCCACCCTAAAGTAATTCATCCCGACAAAGACCAACACGCCTGTCAACTGCCAATGGTTTCCCGCAACCTACTAATTTCTCCCCGGGGAGAACTCCAAAACGTGGTCATCTTCTTGGTCAAACCCGAACAGCCTTTACCCATCCATCCCTACTATCAACAAAAAATGAAACAGCCGGTCATACTGGACAACCACTTCTGTCGGTTTGAACCTCACATCGTTCTACTCGCGACCGGCCAGCCGCTTCGTGTGCAAAACAGTGATGAAGTAGGGCACAACGCCAACACGTCTTCCTTCCACGATGAAAACGCCCACAATTTGGCCATTCCGGCCGGCAAATCCATCGACTTTCACCTCCCGGTTGCGGAAGCACGGCCGATCCCCGTTGCCTGCACCAGCCACAGCTGGATGAAGGCTCATGTGATGATTCGCAATGAACCTTACATGGCAGTCTCCGACAACACGGGCAAATTTGAAATCAAATATTTTCCCGCGGGAGAATGGCAAGTTCAATTCTGGCACGAAAATGCCGGTTACCTGACAAATTGCACGGTTGCCGGACAAACGCTGACCGAAGGACGAAAAGGACTGGTCGACATTGTCATCCCTAAAAACGGAGTCTTGGATCTCGGCAATATTGAACTTGACGTCTCAGTCGTCACACCACAACCTTAACCCTCGCTCCCCGTAACCCGTCAACCCGCTTTATGAACCCTACGATTCTCATCACTTTCGTGCTCATGGCACTAACCCTCTTACCACTTCAAGGAGGTTGTGCGAAGCGTTCGAACTTACCGGCAACTGAGACAAGCTCAAAACCTTCTCACTCCACAGGAACGATTCTCCAGACTTACCAATATTCCGAATTGCATTCGCTTGATAATTTCACTTTCACCGAACGGGATGGCAGCGATTTCGGGAAAACAAACCTCGACGGAAAAGTCTGGATTGCCAGTTTCTTTTTTTCATCCTGCAAATTCGAATGCAGTGACCAAAACCGAACGATTCGAGATGAAATTCACGAAAAACTTGCCGGACTTGATTTCACAGTCGTCAGCATTTCGTGTGATCCTGCCAATGACACCGTAAGCGTTTTGAATCAATACGCCAACGAATTCACCACTCATCCCGATAAATGGAAATTCCTGACCGCTCCAATGTCTGCCATCCAAACCATGGCCGATCGTAACTTCAAAGTCATTGTCGAACCCGCGATTCATTCAAAACGTTTACTCTTGGTCGATAAGTGGGGACGATTTCGCGACTCGTTTGAATGGAAAGAAAAGGACGACCTAAATCGACTTTTAAAGAAGGCTCGGGTACTTTGCGCTGAGACAACTCAACCACCAGCCGACAAAGCAATCAAAACGCGAGCGCTGCCCGATTCCGTGTTCAATGGTGAACCCGTTACCCACACGCACTCCCAAAGACCAACTGCCACTACAAACCAAACCAGTAAAACCCAACCCAAGTGGCCCTCCTGGCGCAAGGAGGACTGGATCACTTCTTTTGAGCTTACAGACGCTCAGGGCAACGCTTTTCGTTCGACGTCGATGAAAGGAAAGGTCTGGGTTGCCAATTTTTTCTTTACCAGTTGCACCGGCACCTGCCCGAAGCTACTCAGCAAAATCCAGGAACTTCGATCACAAATTGCGGACCGGGATGTGACCTTTGTCAGCATCTCAAACGACCCCGACACTGACACTCCGCGGGTTCTTAAACAGTATTCTCAAAAATTTGGCGCCGATGACCGATGGTATTTCCTGACGGGAGAACAACAACTTCAGATCCGCGCTATTGGCTCCGAATTCTTCGGCGTCAACGGTGGTGTGGGGGAAACTCACTCCGAACAACTGACCGTGGTGGACAAACAGGGAAACATTCGAGGTCATTTCGACTACAATCAGGCAGCGGAACTAACTCAGCTAAGGCTATTACTGGACGATTTAATTTCCGAAAAGGATCCGACTTAATCCAATGAACCTTTACGACAACTTTTGGTGGCCCGAGACCTGCTGGGTTATAGGAGCATTCACATTGGCGCATGTCACGGCGTCGCTGAATGCCTTGGCGACGCTACTACTGGTAGCCGCCTTCCTAGCCATCAAACAAAAAAATGAAAAACTTCATCGCAATTTGGTTTACATTGCCTTTGGTGTGTCGTCGGCATTTTTGTTGGTGTACCTAACTCGATATGCACTCGAAGGCAACAAGGCATTTCCGGCAGACGATTACCCCTCGGTTGCCAAGTTTTACTACCTGCTATTGGTCAGTCATGTGGGACTCGCAATCACAGTTCCCGTACTGGCTTTGATTTCAATTAACCATGGGCGGAAAAACAACCGGCAAGCTCATCGAAAAATCGTAAAATTCGCTTTTCCAATTTGGCTATACGTTTCTGTCACTGGCGTCATCGTTTATTTCATGTTGTACTGGGTGTATGTACCCAAGATCGGTGAAGGTTCATAATGAATTCCAGGCTAATCACATGCACACTGACTTGCTTGGTCGGACTCGCTACAGTTGCCGAAGCCTGCCCGACCTGTAAACTCGCACTCGGCCATGGTGCGGAACACAGCCAACAAGCCTACGCCTACAGTATCCTGTTCATGATGACCATGCCATTTTTGATCATGAGCGGCTGGGCTCTCTTTGTCATCCGTTCGGTCCACAGACCGATACACAACGAGGGGATTAAGGATGGCGGGCAATCCAAGGCCTGATTGTCATCCCGTCGAGTCAAGCATTTCTCTCCCAACCTCGCCCGCACTGCGATCGCCCGGTTTTCATCAGGAGCGATTAAAATCCGGTTTTCCTAAAGACAAGGAATGAATCTCGGTCCGCTTGGGTTCGTTTACCTCGATCAGACAATTATTCCCCGAAAATGATAACGGGGAAGACTCGATCTAATTGTCTATTGAATCGCTCGTTGAAATAGAACGCAGGAGAGCTGATCTTGAGATTTCAAAAATCCCCAAACATTCTCTTGAATGCCTTAATATTCGCTTGGATCACCACGGCAGGGCTGACTCAAACCACTGCCTTTCAGCCCGGGTTTGAAAACAACCAAACCGAACTCCTGGCAATGCCTGAAGCAAACTGGATAAACGGGGCTATTCTGCGTCCGAAAACAAATCCCATGGCCAACTCGGATTGGTGTGTTGCTGAAGCAGATTACGATGTTTTTGTCCCAGGTCTTTTTGGAGGATTACTCCAGTTCGACTGCCTCGCCGTCAACCCAAAAAACTGGCAAGTGGCTCCCGGCAACACCCCTGGAGAACAAGGCGGAATTACCGGGCAAGGCTCGTTAGAGGCAAAATGCGTCGTGACGGCTAAAAATGTTGCATTCACGCTACACGGTATCGAGTACCTAAATGCGCAACACAACGAGTCCACTCCCTTCCTATTGGATTCAACCTACCTTTACCATTCCAACAAACCGAGCTGGTTGGTGGAAGCCCTGGATGTGGATCGGGCCAAAGGAATGTCCCTTCAAAACCGTCCAGGTCACTACCGATTGAAGGTCCGCGGCTACGCCGAAAACCACCAGAAAGTCAGCCTGAAAATGAGAATCCTGATCGTCCGGGAAGCACTTCCGGGCGGGCCTCCCCAATCTTTTGAAACGTTGGGCGAAAAACAAATCCCCAGCAAACAAACAGTGTTACACACGTTTTCCGGTGAATTCACCGGGACACCTCGCTGGAATCCCAGCCGACTGCACAATTACTTCAATATTGCAATTCATTTACAAAAACAAAAAAAAGGGAAATGGGTCCATCATGCGGGACCAATTTTCAGCCATTGTGACATTGATTGAGACATCGGATTAGCACATTCAGGAGCTAAAAAATGAAAAGGACATGCCAAAGCTGCGCCCTGTTTCTCCTCGGAATCTTACCTTCTCAAGTGTTCTCCCAACCGCCGCGGCAGACAACGTCCGCCTTGAGAAGAGCCCCAGTGATCGAACCATTTGTCGATCTCCTGATGACTGCGTTCGAAAACCCAAACCTCGTTGACGAACTCGGCCTCTCAAAACATCAGATGAACCAACTCTACCGGGAACTGAACCGGGCGGGCAGGTTATTCAACCGAAAAACAACAGACTCGAACCTCAAACAAACAACCAAACTGTCAATCCAAACCAAAATCAATCAAGTGTTGCTCACCCACCAGATCATTCGAGTCGAGCAACTGGTAAATCAGTCTCGGGCAATCGAACATCTGCCAACTCTCAACTTGCTTTCGCCTGCCTCCTCAGAAATCTTCAAGCTAACACCGCAGGATCAGGCCCAACTCCGAAAAATAGCCAAAGATTTCAAAAACCAATTAGCGGAGTTGGTGAAACAACACAGAAACTCCAAAACCAAACTCTTACTCGAACAAAATCAAAAAATAAAAGCGTTATTAAAACCGGTTGACCAGAAGAAATTTGATCGATGGTTCGGAAAACCCTACTGGGAGTTTCTCGACGCCTATATCGAATTGCGATTGAATCAATGGCCTCGCGACAGGCAACCGAGATAACCCTTAGAACGCGTCATGGATTTAAACGAAGCGGACCAGCTCTGAACCACCGGAAAGCCCCCCGTTTATTGTTATTGAAAACGCTTCCAAAATTCACTAGAGGTGGAGGCTACCGCCGATTTTTAGGATTTTTCTTACGAGGCTTGGGGAACTGCCACCGCTTCATCGGGACGTATTGAGCATCCATTTCTGCAACCAATTGGTTGACTCGTTCGGGATACTGAGAAGCTAAATCATTTTGCTCACCAAGATCATCGGACAAGTTATAAAGCCTCACTGGACTCTGAATAGGCTGCTGTACAGCTTTCCAATTTTCCTTGCGAATGGCCCTGGCACCTTTCCCCTCGAAGAACGCCCAAAAAAGATTTTTATGCTTTGGCTGCTGTCCTTTTCCTAGCAAGGTCGGGAGCAAGGATATCCCGTCACAATCTTTTGGCACTTGAGCTCCACCGCCCCCCACCTGTGCCAATGTGGGCAGAACATCCCAAAATGCACCGATATGATTCGACTGACTGGCAGGTTTAATCTTACCGGGCCAAGAAACTACCAGAGGAACCCGGATTCCTCCATCAGTCAACGCCCGTTTAATTCCGTTTAACGGACCATTTGAATTTTGAAAATCAGGGTTGTTTCCGCCTTCTCGGTGTGGACCATTGTCCGACGTGAAAAAGACAATCGTGTTACGGTCGATTTGGTAATCTTTCAATTTCCCCAGTAATTTGCCAACATCCGAATCGAGTTGGGTAATCATTGCTGCGTGGCCTTTCTGCGGTGCAGGCCAGTCCCGGTCAGCGTAAATACCGTATTCAGGAATTTCCATACCCTGGTTTCTAGCTTCATTGTTGGCATGGGGAATGGTCACCGGCAAATAAAGGAAAAATGGCCGATCTTTATTCCGATCGACAAAATCTAAGGCACGATTCATGATCAGGGTATGACTATATTCTTTTTTTTCGGTAGCCATTCCTTGTCCATAGGTACCCATCTTGGGCACCACATTCTTGAGCGGGAAACGTTTCTCGCCATCGATCAAAAAGGTGGGGTAAAAATTATGCGCGTGATGCTGGTCCAGGTAGCCAAAAAATTCATCAAAACCTTGGCGTGTAGGAAGGCCCGTCGATCCTTCATGCCCTAACCCCCATTTTCCGAACATCCCCGTTTGGTAACCGGAATTTTTTAGGATCTCCGCGACCGTCACATCACCCGGTCTCAAATTGTCTTTCCCGTTTCCACGGATAAAACAATGCCCGGTATGGTAGCCCGTCATCAGAACGCAGCGGGAAGGTGCGCAAACTGTAGAACCCGCATAAAAATCTGTAAACTTCATTCCCGATCGACACAGCTTATCGATACAGGGAGTTTGAATCCGTTTTTGCCCATAGCAACCAAGATCGCCATAACCCAGGTCATCAGCCATAATAAAAATGATGTTGGGTTTTTTCCGAAGATCATCGGATGGGGTGCAGACCAACCACGATGCTGAAACGCAAGAAAAAAGAACAACTTTGAACACAAAAGACTTCATAACAAATCCGTAAACCTTGAAGTGATGGATCGAAGGCTAGTATTTTGGAGGGAGTTGACCGGTGAGTCAATTCCCGAGGATCCCGGCACAGATGAATTCCAGCATTCTCTTTAACCCTGAAATGCAGAT
>JAZABE010000004.1:0-3535 GCA_036137535.1 Planctomycetota bacterium
ACAGTTCGCTGCCAGGATGGGCGCAAAAAACATTGGATGAACACCGCCACGATAAGCGGGAGCATTGTTATGAATTGAAAGAATTTGAACAGGCAAAAACCCATGATCCGTTGTGGAATGCAGCGCAAAGGCAACTCGTGCAAGAAGGCTATATCCATAACTACCTGAGAATGTTGTGGGGAAAAAAAATACTTCAATGGTCGGAAAGTCCAGAGGAATCACTTCGCATTATGATCGAACTCAATAACAAGTATGCTTTGGATGGACGTGACCCGAATTCTTACAGTGGAATTTTTTGGGTACTGGGCCAGTACGACCGGGCTTGGGGACCCGAGCGAAAAGTATTTGGGAAAATCCGCTACATGACTTCGGAAAATACCGCTCGAAAACTGCCGGTGAAGGGCTACTTGGAAAAGTATTCGGGCGATGATTAAAGCGAGGGCTTGGCGAGTGACACCTCGTTGGTGATGGTTAATCAACGAGTTTATACAGAAATTGGTGTCACCTGGGGGACCTGATGATCGGTCACCACGGTACCTAGGAGAGTGAAGGCCGACACTTCGTAGATGGCAATGGGTAATGTTTGTCCGGTTAAGCGGCGATTTCCGTCGAATACGACGATCCGGTCACACATTGTTCGTCCGGTGAGTTGGACCATGTGATCGGTTTCTTTCATGTTTTGCTTGGCCCATTTGCTGGGGCCTTCAATCAGGACGTCCACCTGCTTTCCGAGGTACTGCTGATTGTCTTCTTCACTGATTTGGTTTTGGATTTCCAGTAGTTCGTTGTTGCGTCGTTTTTTGACCAGTTCTGGGACGTCGTCTGGGTATCGTTCGGCTCCCTTGGTTCCCGGTCGCTCCGAATACTTGAAAATAAAACAATTCTTGAACCGACATTCTTTGAGGAGTTTGACGGTTTGTTGGAATTCCTCCTCGGTTTCCCCGCAAAAACCAACAATAAAATCGCTGGAGATGGCAGCATTGGGTACTGTCGAGCGAATTCTCGCCATCATGTCACGATAATCTTCAACGGTATAACCCCGTTTCATTCGTTTGAGAACTTCATTGGAGCCATGTTGCAATGGTACATGGATGTAATTGGAAACTTTGGGATAATCCCGGATGGTTTCGAGTAGGTCCTGGGTCATATCCTTCGGGTAATTGGTGACGAACTTAAGGCGTTCGATCCCTTGGATTTCATGAAGTTGTTTGAGTAGTGTCGAGAGTTTAGTGGTGCCAGATGAATCTGAATAACGGTAGGAATTGACGGTTTGGCCGACCAGCGTGATTTCCTTGCAACCCTGCTCGGCAAGGATTTTTGCTTCGTCTAGGATTTCCGCCGGGGGACGACCCTGTTCCGGACCCCGGGTCATCGGCACGATGCAATAAGTACAAAACTTGTCACAGCCAATCTGGATGCGCAAGTAGGCCTGGAACGGGGTGGGCCGCATTGTGGGATCGCGAAGTGGATCGAAAGTTTCATGGCTACGTTTGATTTGCTCGGTGGAACCGCTTTTTCTTCCCAGGCTCAATGCTGTGTATTGTCCCGGAGAGAAGTTGGCTTTCTCAATTAAGTCCGGAACCTGTTGGAGCTGTCCGGGACCCACCACAATGTCGACATAGGGTGCTTTTTCGAAAATCAGTTTCTGGTCTTTTTGAGCCATGCATCCCAAGACACCAATAACCTTTTCGGGGTGGTCGATTTTATGTTGTCGCAGTCGCCCCAAGGCGCTGTAAATCTTATGCTCGGCATGTTCCCGCACGCTGCAAGTATTGAAAAGGATCGTGTCAGCGTTCTCGGTAGAGTCGGGCAACTCATAACCTTTTTTGCGCCACGAGGCGACGACCATTTCACTATCCAGCATATTCATCTGGCAGCCGACAGTCTCGATATAGAGCTTTTTTGACATGAACCTTTGGAAAAAAAGTTGCGTAGTAAATTGACAATTTAACATCCTTAGCCGACTTTCAGTAGTGAAAATTTCGATTTGGCCCGGAACAACTGGAAACCTTGGGTAAAATTCCGGGTCACTTGACGAAAGTGGGCCGGTTCAGTCAGGCAAAAGCTGCGAGTGGGGTCGGTGAAGGCAGGCCTCCGTCTTGGGTAAATTCACCAAAGACGGGTATACTGAGATTGATGGTGGAGGACGGATTAAAGGACGGACGGGTTGTGGAAATATTTCAGCGAACTGTTCGTTGTTTCCAATGCATTGCTGTTCCCAACTTTTTACTGTGGCTTAGGAGTGGACACATGACAAAAAAAATTTTATTAGTTTTGGGTATCTGCCTGGTTTCCTGCGGTCATTTGTATGGGCAACTGGAAAAACAGATTTTTAATTTTCGAAATGGCGGCGGTTTCAGCCGAAGTGTTTCCGTGACCAGCGCGAATGGAATCAAGACCACTCGCGTGGTCGAAAATGGTAAAAAATATGTGATTCGCCAGGGTGAGAACCTGGTTGAAGTTGAGTTCAGCCATACGTATGGACCGGGTGATCTGGAGGAACTGAAGGAAAAGCATCCCGATCTCCATATGCACGTGACTTCGTTTCCTCGCAAGTCGGGGGAATCGACCGTGGAAATTTCTGTATCGGTGAAAGAAATGGTTTCTGCAGAAAACGAGTCATTGCTCCAGGAGAAAAGTGAAGTCGCTTACAAGATTTTCGAAAAGTACACCAAAAAAGAGGCCGGCCGCGGAGGTCGCCCTGTGCCTTTTGCGCCGAAGATTGAGTTGGGCGGGATTGAGCTGGGTGCAGAGATTCCCTTGGCGATTGACCTTGAAAAGAATTTAAGAAAGCAGGTCGAGGAATTTCAAAATCGGGCTTTGGACCGAGTTCGCCGACCCCGTCGAGCGGTTCCGGAAAAAGGCCTTGATCAGGGCAAAGACAAGCCTAAGTCCAACAAGAAAAAAGACTTGATTAAAACCTAGGTCCTTCGGTTTGGACTCATGCCCCTGATCCCAGAGAGATTCTGGTTTTTTTGTTTCCACCCGAGGGCTTGCCCCTGCGTTTACCGAGACGAGTTTAATGGTGTTTTTTTTGAGAGTAATGGTCGTGCTGGCGGTCCTGCTCGAATCGGGTGCGTTGGTTGCCCAAGAGATCGTTTGGCGAGACGAGTTTAACGGGGAAAACCTTGACCGGGAGACCTGGACGCACGACGTGGGCGGGCATGGATTTGGTAACGGCCAACTCGAGTTCAACACGGCGCGTCGTGAAAATTCGTATGTCAAAGACGGCAGCTTGGTCATCGAAGCTCGTCGTGAAAAATACTTGGGTCGTGAATTCACTTCAGCCCGTCTGAATACTCAGGGGCGGTTTGCTTACCAGTATGGGACTCTGGAAGCTCGGATCCAGGTTCCGGATACTGCTGATGGGATTTGGCCAGCCTTTTGGTTGTTGGGCAATAATTTTCCGGCGGTTCAATGGCCCAAGTGTGGTGAGATCGACATTCTGGAAATCGGCGGCAAAGAAGGGATTGCCAAGGGAGAGCAGCACCGGAGTATCAATTGTGCGTTGCACTTTGCGGATCAAACTCAAAAG
>JAZABE010000005.1:0-2240 GCA_036137535.1 Planctomycetota bacterium
CCTTGCCTTCCGCACACGACTCCAGCAGGGCGAGTTTGTTGCCATCCCGGAGCAGGAGGCCAGGGCCAGGGCCTGTCCTTACTTAAGGACTCGTGAGGAGCTGCCCCTCCCCCCCCAAAAAAGGTGAAGATCATCATTAAATCAAAAGTCGGTGGGAGGGGTGAGTGGGGTAGGTGCGGGGTAGCCCTTAAAGGGCTATTTAGACAATTATATACGATAGGTCCAAAACCCAAGGAGCCCCAGGTGGTTACACATCAGCCCACCGTTGACATCGCTCGCCGACAGCCGCCTGTAAAAATTTCTGCCCAAAACGCTGTCTTCCAGACGCGGAAGCCGCAGGATCCTTCTTCCCAGGCAAATAAAATCTTGCCGGCATCATTGACGATTCCCCGTTCACCAGCAACGCGTCCACGGACCCTACCAACCCATGCTCAGGAAGCGAGCCAAGCTTCCCAGCCGAAAACCTCCCCACGGAGCCTCAAGAGAAACACGGCAAAGCCCGGTCGAATCCAACCCGGCCTTTTAACCGAAAGTCAACGAAGATCAACCTGGCCCAGTAAACGCCTGCCAAAATCTCTGGTTTCTGCGGACCCCCAACCCAGACCTCGAAAATTGATCGACACCGGTTCCGTTAACACCATGCCCGCCACGACCATTCCAGCAGAAATCCCCGGGGCGGCGCCCACAGCTTCAACAATCGAGATGATTGATTTCGTAGACGAAATCAACCCCAATTCAAGCACGGTTCAACTTCCGCGGAGCCCCAGCGCTACACTTCGGAGTGAAATCCTTTTCATGGGACGAGGAAATGGCTCGGCTCAATTGACCGACTCTCTGGAAGTCGACCCGTTTAACTTTGAAATGGGGATCCGCATCAATGCGCAAAGACAAATGGGTGTGGACGCCATTAATTTGACCTACTCCGGGATCCAGGAATGGAACGACGTCGGTCGAACGACCTCAGCAACCGGCAGCTTAAACATCGACCCAGTGGGATTGGGCATGCCCAGCGGAAGCTTAACCCCATTCACGGATGCAAATTTCCAAGAACACTACCACCACGGAAACCTCCACACTCTCGAACTCAACAAGGTCACCTGGGGTTGGGATGTCCTGAACCTGTTCTGGGGTTTTCGCTTCACCCATTATGAAGAAGAACTCAGCTTTTTCAGTTCCCGATCAGATGGCCAAACCGGTCTACTGGATTTGGACTACGAAAACAACCTGTTCGGACCCCAGATCGGCGGCGAAGTCTTTTATGACACTGGCCGACTGCTATCCTTCGGCATCAAAACGAAACTGGGCTTACTGGGGAACGCTTTCGAAAGCACAACCCAGCTCTATTCCAATGGCGCCCGTCACCTGAACAATGGCGATTCCGATTTCCAATTAAACGTCATGGCAGAACTCGGTGTGTTTGGAAGGTTACGGATCGGCCCGCAAGCTTTTCTTCGATGTGGTTACGAGATGTGGTACAACTCGTCGGTTGTCGGAATTGATGACAATCTACCGGCCATCCTGACTCCCGACTATGGAAAACGAATGCTTGACAGCGATTTGTTCATCCATGGCGGAACCCTAGGATTAGAGCTACTCTGGTAAGCCCGATTTCGCTGCTTGGCTAGAAACAGTGCACTCAAAAAAACCGGGGCACCCAACGCACCCCAGATTTCGGTTGCTGCAACTGATTTATTTGAACTTAGTTTGCCCCGGCATCGGAACTTCAGGGACGGGAATCTCGCCAAAATCCAGATTTTCGGGACCCAGCTTATTTTCCGAATTAAGCATTTGTTCCCACGTGATTCTCTGACCCGTGTAACAAACTTCTCGGCCGAGAATGGCTAACAAGGTACTGTAAGACATGTACACGCCGTTATTAATAGGCTTATTATTTCGGATCCCATCAAACAAGGCCACATGCTCAGCGTCATACATATTGGGTCGGTCGCCTTTGTATTTGTGGACAACTTTCCCTCCAATTTTAATTTCGTTACCGAGAATCCTTGCACTTCCATTGGTCCCATAAACGTGATCATCAGTCTCCGAAAAACAGCGTCCCTGCTGCCTGCAATAGGCAAACGTTTTTACCCCGTTGGCCCATTCGTAGCACACGGAAAAATGGTCGTAAACATTTCCAAACCGTTCGTCGGTACGCACCTGTCGGCCCCCACAACCGTAGGCAGCGACGGGCGGGGTGTCCCCCATCAACCACATCGCTTTGTCCAAGCTGTGAATATGTT
>JAZABE010000006.1:0-2805 GCA_036137535.1 Planctomycetota bacterium
CTTATCTTTTGAAGCACGACTCAAAGAAGATACTGCACTGCGGATCAGAGGAAACGCCACGACAATCCCGCCAATCGCCGCTCCAATCAACATCCCGATCCCGGTTGGCTTGTAAACAAATCCCCGCATCTTGCCTGGCATCTCGACAAGCATTTGCATGTCCGAATTTCCCATCGTGGCAATTAATGGTGTTAACAACCAATAACAGATGAAGCCCCCTGCCCCGAACCAAAAACCTCCCCGACCTGACAAAAAACCGACACCAATCGTCATCACCGATCCAAAGAAAACCAAACTGTACCTAGGCGACATCCCCAATTGGCTACCGACATCATACTGAGGATGATCAACTTGCCCAAAATTGGTCATTCCCAAAAACACAACTGCCGAAAAAACGGCACCTCCAAAAAGCAAAAGCGATTTCCTGATTCCAGCTCCCGGTGATTTCAAGATCGTTGCTACTGCAATTCCCCCGGGATAGGCAAGTCGCTGAAAATCGATCATCTGCTTGCGTAGGGGAATCACAAAGGCCAAGCCAATAAATGCCCCCGCGATACAGGCAAATAACATCAGGGGCACATTAAACTCTGCAACGGATGCAAGCTCTGGCTTGCGACTGAGAATAAACAACGCCGGGACTGAAAACATGATCCCCGAGGAAGCTCCGTTCACCGCAGAAGCCACCGTTTGGTTAATGTTGTTTTCCAGGATGCTGGTACGCCGCATCACTCCCCGCAAAATGCCCCACCCGAGAATCGCTGCCAGTTCAGAACCCTCAATCGCAAACCCGAGCTTGAGCGCCGCATAACTGATTGAAACCGCAATCAACACACCTAGCGCCCAACCGACCAGAATCGCTGGCCAAGTAAACTCTGGATACGGTCCTAACCGAATCAACTCACCACCACGGGTCGATTCACCCGTGGTTACTGGTAGCTCAGATCCTGTGTTGTTTGACATCGAAAATCCGCTTTCTCGAACAAAACAATTAGCCGGTGATCATTACTCTTGCGGATTTTAGTTGAAATGGCCTTTTTCAGAAACGGAAATATTTGGCTGTTTCACTTGGAAATTGAAGTTCCCATAAGACCCAACTTTCCCAGAAAACACGACTGCCTGGACAGGACCCCGGGCTGGCGAGCCTTTTTCGGGAAAGCAAACCGGTGGCCGTGAATATTTTAATTGAATTCTGCCGGATTCAATTGAGCCCCCCTGCCCTGTTTGGAACCGACGACCTCTAATAAAGCCTTTCTAAAAGCTGACGATTCGCACCTCCATGACACACGTAAGAACGAGATTTGCACCCAGTCCAACCGGTTTTCTACATATTGGTGGTGTTCGCACGGCGTTGTTCAACTGGCTCTTCGCCCGCAAACAGGGCGGAGAATTTATCCTGCGAATCGACGACACCGATAAAAGCCGTAATCTTGAGGAGGCACTCCAGCCGATCCTTCATGGGTTCAAATGGCTCGGAATCGACTGGGACGAAGGCCCTGAAGTCGGCGGTCGCTGCTCACCCTATTATCAGTCGCAGCGAGGCGAAAAATATCAGGCAGCGGTTGACCAATTACTCGCTTCTGGCCAGGCTTACCGGGATTACGCTCGTCCTGAAGAAATCCAAGCGGATCGGGAAAAAGCAGAAGCCGACAAACAGGATTACGTTTACGACCGCCGGTACCTGGCAGAGACCGAAGAAGACTGCCAGGAATTCGAAAAAGAAGGCAGGGTCCCGGTAATTCGTCTAAGAATGCCCCGTGAAGGACAATGCACTTTTGAAGACTTGATACGAGGTCAGGTGCAATTTGACTGGAACCGAGAACAAGACCACGTGATCCAAAGAGCTGACGGGACATTTATCTACCACTTGGCAAACGTCGTGGATGATAAGGATTTCGAAATCAGCCATGTGATTCGCGCCGAAGAACACCTATCCAACACTCCCCGCCAGATTTTCATCGCGCAGTCCCTAGGATACCCGATTCCGCAATATGCCCACATTCCCTTCGTCGCAGAGCCGGGCAGCAAAAAGAAGCTCAGTAAACGAAAACTGAAAGACTACCTAAAACATCGTGATTTCAAGAAACTCAATGACCACGGCTGCACCATCATGGACAAGCTGGGAACACCAGCGACCGAAGAAGCTTTCAACCCCGTGATCACTGATTTCTTCGAGCAAACAGGCTTCTTACCCGAGGCCATTGTCAATTACCTGTTGCTGCTGGGCTGGTCACTGGATGACAAAACGGAGTTCTTTTCACGGGACGAGATGATTGAGCATTTTTCACTGGACCGGGTGGTTAAAGGCGCGGCAAGTTTTGACCCTCAAAAGCTTGAGGCTTTCCAACAGCATTACATGAACGCCCTGGATTTAGAGAAAAAGATCGCTCTCTGTTTGCCTTACCTGCAAAAGGCAAACCTTCTTCCGGACCCTCTTCCTGAGAGTGTCGAAAACTACCTTGGCAAGATTATTGAGGCCGCAGGTGACCGGATCCAAATCGCCGGAGACATTCTTGAATTTGACAATTTTTTTCGTTCCGATGATCAGATCGTTTACGACGAAAAAGCTTTCGAAAAACGAATCACCAACCCGGAGAATTCCATCCAGCTGCTTAGGGCATTCCACGAAAAACTCTCCGCAATGTCAATATTTGATCCCGAATCAATAGAAATACTCGTCAAGCAATTTGTAGACCAGCAAAAAATAAAAATAGGACAGATCATCAACGCACTTCGCGTTGCCGTCACTGGCAAGGCAGTTGGTTTCAGCACATTTGATACGCTGGCGATCTTGGGAAAAGATCGATG
>JAZABE010000007.1:0-1998 GCA_036137535.1 Planctomycetota bacterium
AAAACTGGCCACCGGACGAGTTATCCACCAATCTGGGGAGAAATACGAGAGGCTTTTCATAGCCTAACGGAGAATCTCCTGTTTTCGGCTTGGGACCCCGGTAGCCGTAATGTTTCCCTTCAATCACTTCGCAAACACCAGATGCTGGGGTCCATTCACCTTCCTGAGGTGCCGCAGTGACCAATCCATCGGCCCGGACACCCATTCCGTTGGGATTCCGAAAGCCAGTAGCAATGATGGTTTTTGTCTGCCCATCAGGTGACACGCGGACGACCCCGTCATTGGCATGAATGTAATAAAAATTCCCCTGAGCGTCAGTTTCTAAACAGCAAACATAATCATGAACGCCTGTCGAAGTGGTTACATCAGCATGAAAGCATTCATAATAATCGGCCTCGTCGTTCTGATCACGATCATGAAGCCGGACAATCTGGTCTCGACACAGGACATGAGGCCGATTGTTGACCACGCGTATTCCAAGCGGTTGGTAGAGCCCGGTTGCGTATCTTTTCCAAGTGATTTTCCGCAGGTCTGAGTTGACGTTTTTGGCGAGCCAGACTTCACCATGAACGGTCGCAACGACCATGTCGCCGTTATCGAGCCAATCGTGTCCTGAAACAAAAAACAGGGAACCATACGGATTCTGGAATGGGAGCCGTATGGTGTCGACTGTGTAACCCCAACCGGTTTGTTCTGAAAGAACACCACTGGTTGTGATTTCTTCTGTCCAGTTTTTTTTGCCGGGTTGGATCAATGGCTTGATCTCAGAATCGTTCGATGAGGCAATCAAGGACTCAAATTCCAGAATGTTTGACTGGGGTGCCCGCCCGATCAAGACTTTTGCATTGGTGTGTTGGTCGCTAGGTCCAAGGGCTAGCCACAGCTGGTTGTTTTTGGCAAAAATCCTGTGTCGAGGATGATCTGAGACCACTGCAGCAGCAATGAAATCACTTTCGATTTCAAAAGCGACCATTTCAGAATTGCCGATTGTTTTTCGGCTCGGGTTTTTCATCATTGGGAATGAGGAAATCGGAACTTGAATCTCGGAGGGGATTGGCCCAATATGAAACTCGCGGGTGGTTGCGAAGACCTTGCCTTTTTTTTCCAGCCACGGCGACTCGAAGACTCGGGTTTTGCCCACAAAATATTCCAGCACGGTTCTGGACCCATGGTTATAAAGCCCCCGATATTGAACGTCTGGTAAATTCCACCCCGAGCCACCCTGGTTATGGAATATCATGGAACCGACCGGCTTGAGGTGCCGGATCAATCCAAAACGGGCTTCATGAAATTCTAGGAAACCGCCTGACCAGGCAGCCATCAGGTTTAATTGCTTCAAGTCGTAGCAAACCGAGGCTTCCTCTTGCTCCCCGATTTTGATGACCAGCCCTTTTTCCGCGAATCCTCCCGGTAAAGGGATGGTCGATGCGAGAAATCGACCGTGCTGGGTAAAAGCCCAACGGTTGTCCTGAGAATCTTTTTCCGTCCAGCGGAAACCAATTGCGTCTTCTCCCCAGTGCCCGGTGATTTTTGCCGGTTCTTGCGTATTGGTTTTAATTACAGGTTTTCCGCTGATGGGGTCCCATTGACGGGTCAGATGGTTTTTATGCTTGGACTGGTCAAGATAGTTTTTGTCCTGAATGCGGTCAAATCGCCAAAGCCCGATCGTGGTGTCCTCGACCTCAAATGGTTGGGTTGGTACCCGGTCTATGATTTTGAGCTCGTTTGAGAGTCGCAGTTCGTCTATGGCGCCGTCGCAACCGATTGTTTTTTCCACCAGTGAACCAATGGCAAATCCCTCAGTCGTGTCAGCGTGCTTTCGGTAGTTGATTGGTTGTTCTTTGACTTTTTTGCCATCGACAAAAAGTTTCACGAATTGTTTTTCGTAGGTCATCGCGATGTAATGCCACTTCGAATCACAGATATCGGTTGTCGATTTGATTTCACCAAAAATCCCGGGTAGATAAACGGACAAACAGCCAGTCCCCGCGTAGGTGT
>JAZABE010000008.1:0-12087 GCA_036137535.1 Planctomycetota bacterium
TAGGGAAAGGTCAACCCTGACGTTGGATCTTGGTGACCTCGTGTTCGGAATTTATGGCCTTGCTAATCTTCCGCCACAAATTCAATTTTTTGCTTCTCTGCTTCCGCACGGAGTTTCACCAAGGCCCGGGCTTCAATTTGCCGGACCCTCTCTTTGGTCACGCCGATTTCGTGGCCAACTTCTTTCAGGGTCTGCGGTTCATTTTCATGGTTCAACCCAAAGCGACTGACAATGATTTTTTGCTCACGATCATCTAGGCTGTCCAGGATTTTGTTTACCGCCGTTTTTCTTAAATCTTGTTCAATTTCAGCTTGAAAATTGTTCAACCGGTCGTCCGGAGCTGCCATAAACGTTTCTTCCGTACTGGTTCTGAAGCGATCTCGTTGCTTGAATTCTTCGGGAATTGAACGGGCGAAGTTCTTCATGATTGCCCAGCTGGCATAGGTGCTAAATTTGTTGCCCCGGCTGTAGTCAAATTTTTCGACCGCTCGGAAAAGAGACATGTTGCCGTCACTGACCAGCTGATAGAACTCTTCGCCACTGGTGACGTGTCGCTTGGCAATTGAAACGACCAATCGCAAATTGGACTGAACAAGGAAATTCTTGATCAAGACCGCTTCTTCAAACAGATGTTCGATTTCATTCAGTAATCCTGTTCGAGGATCGGAAGGATCGACCTGCTCACGCAGACGAGTTGCCAGAAACTTGAGGTAATTGTATCTGCGGAACTGGTGATACTCCTGTTCACGGGTCAATAGTGTGGTCTCGTAAAGTCGCGCTAAGTAGGGTGGAAGGCCACTGGGAGTTTTGACCTTTCTTTTTGCCGTTTCTGACCCTGGCATCGGGGTCATGATTTTTTCACGGGCTTGGGGGTCCTGAAATTCTTCGCTATCAATGTAGTCCAGAGGAAGCTCAAGGATGGCACTGGCCTTCATTTCACCCACGACCCGATAAATAGAATTCGTGGATCGGTTGTACCGTTTGGATAGGGTTTCTGCTGAAACACCCTCAGTAAAATCCTTGTACAACCTCTCTTTAGATTCCCGGTTCAAAGGGCCAGTTAAGTCGGGGAAGATTGCGAGATCCGGATTTTGTTGATCAAACAGGCGGATAGTGTAGCGAATCGTCTCGATACTCCGGTCCATTCGTTCAGCAACTTGTCGTGTTACGCTTGCTGGACGCTCACCAGCTTGGGAGAGCCGTCGAGCAAGGTCCAGAATTTCTTCCTTATCGCTCAGGGTGAGTTGGCTGAATTTTTCTCCTCGTCGAACCTTATTGCTGTGTGTTTTCATGAAATGATCAACACTGCTGCGAAGGAAGCCTACTCTTTTTCGCCCACCGTCAAAAATTAATTTCCGGCTTACAAGGCCCTGGCGACGCCATCTGGAAATGGTTTTGCTAGATACGTTGAACATTTTGGATAATTCGTCGACCGTGTGAACTGGCTCTCCAGCTTCTTCAGCCTTGATATTTGCAGAGTCAGAAAGGTCTTCAATCAAAAGGTGGAGATCGTGAATAACGTCACTCCCCTTGATCGCTTCGATTTCAGAATTACCAGGTCGATAGGCCGTGATTTTGAAACAGAGGTATTCGTAGGAATAGGTTGTTTTCGGCTTGACTTCGTAAAGCAACTGTTCCGCACCCTGAATTTGTTCAATCCGTTTCTCAATTGGAATAAATCGAATTTGTTGGTTTGCAAGTTGTGCAAGTTGGGGACTTCGATAATCTTTGTTCATGACAAACCTCTTTTCAATTCAAGCCTTTGACGTTCCGTGCGACGATTCGCATCAACCGGCCTCAACTGTTGGAACGCGAACTTCCTGTTCGCCGCTGCGGAAAACTTGATGATTTTCTTATGGTCTTTCTGATCCTTTTTCGAAAGGGAGTACATTTGGGGATTGGACCGAGCCTTCTTCCCAAGAGTCACCTGGAATCAAGTAAAGGTTCGCTCCAATCCCCGGGGTGGATTCAGGGGAAAGGTAGCCTAGAGTCGTTTTTTTCCTGGATCCCATTTCAACCCTTACCTTATCTACTAATACCAACTGGATTAGTTCACATCTGTTTCGTCAAAATCCCCGATTAATTGTTTTTTATTTTTAAAAAACCCAGGTTGGGCCAAATTTGCTTTGTGAAAAAAATAACGAACGATTTGTCAGTTCTAAAATGAGATGGAGGTCTCAATTCAGGATTCCCCAAAGGGCTTCACTCTTGGATAGATTTCTTTGTGTTTTCTGTAAATTCCCCGATAAAAACTTGACAAGATTGAATCGGCGAGTTGACGGTCAGGCTTCCGTTCACGCTCTCAACGCAATTTTGAAGCCAAAGCCAGTTTGAAATCAGAAGGTCCAAGCGGTAGTTGGTTCCGTCTGCTTGACAGATGTTATCGAGAAAACGATTTTATCCGTCTGCGAAATATTGAAACTAAGTGAGAAAATATTAAATGAATCCAAAAATTCGTCGGGCCTTGATTAGCGTAAGTGACAAAACAGGATTGCTCGAATTAGCTGCTGGACTTGAAGCTGCTGGTGTTGAAATTTACAGCACCGGTGGCACGCGGCGATTTCTGGCAGACGGCGGGATTACTGCGGTCGAGGTCGCTGATTACACAAAGTTTCCAGAAATGATGGATGGTAGAGTCAAAACCTTACACCCCAAAATATTTGCTGGGATCTTATGCCGTCATGAACGCTCGGATGACATGACTGCACTGGTGGATCACGACATCGTTTCCTTCGAGTTGGTGATTGTGAATCTCTATCCTTTTGAATCCACGATTTCAAAAGCTGAAACGACCCGCGAGCAGGCAGTTGAGCAGATTGACATTGGTGGCCCGAGTCTGGTTCGTGCTGCCGCCAAGAACCATAAGTACGTCACGATTGTGACCAGTGCCGATCAATATGCGGGAGTTCTGGCTGAGTTGCAGGAATCTGGTGCGACGAAACTAGAAACCAGAATCGAATTAATGGCCTCTGCATTTGCCCACACTGCAAACTACGATCGTGTGATCGCCGAATATTTTCAAATCGAGGATGAGAGTGTTTTCCCTCCGCAGCTCAGCCTTTCGCTTGACCGTCAGGCAGTACTTCGCTACGGCGAGAACCCTCATCAAAATGCGGCGATATACTCAATTCGAGGCAGCCACCCTGACAGTTTGACCAATGCCCGCCAACTGAATGGCAAGGATCTTTCCTATAACAACCTGATTGATTTGGATAGTGCCATTACGATCGCGCGATCACTACCCGATACCGCCTGCTCGGTCATTAAGCACAATAATCCCTGTGGTGCAGCCTCGGCGGATACAGCTGAGGATGCGGCCCGAAAAGCAATGGAAGGAGACCCGTTGGCGGCTTTTGGTTCTATTTTGGCGTTTAACCGGAAAGTCAATAAAGCGACTGCTGAGTACCTGTCAACGCCGGGCCTTTTTGTGGAAGCCATTGCCGCTCCCGAGTTTGAGGATGCAGCGGTTGAGGTGCTCACGACCAAACCCAAATGGCGTAACAACGTTCGGCTGATGCAAGTTGGTGGCCTCGGTGCGATGGGAAATGGTGTCCAGTATCGGCAAATCGATGGTGGAGTTTTGGTTCAAGATTTTGACGTCAAGGCTGACCCGGTTTCACAATGGGAGAGGGTCACTGAGGTGAAACCCGATACCGGTTTGATGTCGGAGATTGAGTTTGGCTGGGAAATCTGTCGACATGTCAAATCCAATGCAATTACCTTGTCAAAGAACCGATCATTGATTGGATGTGGAGCAGGCCAAATGAGTCGGGTTGACTCAGTTGAGATTGCCATCAAGAAAGCAGGCGATCGAGCGCAGGGGGCTATTCTTGCTTCTGATGCGTTTTTTCCATTTCCGGATTCCATTCACTTGGCAGCAAAGGCTGGAATCGCGGCGATTATTCAGCCGGGCGGTTCCAAAAAAGATCCGGAAGTGATCGAGGCCTGTAACGAGCTCGGGATCGCAATGATTCTGACCGGGAAAAGGCATTTCAGGCATTAAATCTCTGGCGGTCGCGTTGGGTCGATTTTAAATTGTAACGATTAATCCATCTGGCTAATTTTTGCCGGTTGCATGCCGAATTTCCGGCAAATCTAATTGATCCAATTTTTACGACGGGGTTCCCCGATGATTGAGAGAGCAGCCTTTTTCAATATCGCTTCCTCGGAGTTTGAAAGTGCAAAAATCGCCACTTTTCAAATTGATTCATCGAGTTCGACAGCATTTAGTGGAAAATCCCCAGTTTGGCCAATTGATCTCGGAAAAATTTCTTCTGATCGATGGTGAATTGGCGGGCCAGCAGTTTTGTTTTGAAAATGCTCAGGCAAATTGGCGATTTAATTCAAAGTTTGCGGAGATTGTGATGGAAAACCGGGTTCAAAATATCGAGGTGATCCGCGGGATTGAGTCCAAAACGGCGGTTGTTGTGCAGCAACCGCATGGTCTCCCCAAGGCTGCTTAAGGACTCTGGGAATCGGTCTAAAAGCGTGCCTGATTCAGGGAGCTTCAGATTATTCGAGGTAGCCATCTACCTTTTACGAGTTGGGCGGAGCGCGGTGAAAGCGCTGAAAATCTGGTTTTTATCTCACGTAAGCCCTTGTAAATAGAGGGTTTTTTCCCGATACTAACTCGTTTTCCAAACAAAAGATCAT
Organism: Planctomycetota bacterium; assembly: GCA_036137535.1. Classification (GTDB taxonomy): domain Bacteria; phylum Planctomycetota; class Planctomycetia; order Pirellulales; family Pirellulaceae; genus JABAAE01. The sequence continues at coordinate 4,654 of JAZABE010000008.1, forward strand.
TTTTTCAGACTCAGTGATATCGCCTGGTGGAGAAGGACTAAATGGCACGGTATACCGGCCCCAAAGCTAGAATTAATCGAAGATTAGCGACTGTTATTTATGAAAATGCAGGTGCTCGCCGAGTCAAAGAACGACGTGGCGATCAGCCGCCAGGGATGCATATTCGGCGCAAACGACCGTCAAACTATGGTACGGGTTTGATGGAAAAACAAAAAATCAAACACTACTACGGTATTGGTGAGCGTCAGCTTCGGCGGTATTTCGGCAAGGCATCAGGCGGTTCTGGAAATACTGGTGAAAACCTTTTGTTGATTTGTGAAAACCGACTGGACAATGTCATCCGGCGGATTGGACTTGCGGTCACACGCCCTCAGGCGCGCCAAGGAATTGTCCACGGCCATTTCAAAGTCAATGGAAATAAAGTCGATAAACCTTCATTTCAGCTGCGTCCCGGTGACGTTATTACGATCAAGCCCTATGAAAAACTGAAGATGATGTATCAGGGTTTGGCGGCGATTTCCGAAGGGGAAGGCATTGAATGGGTTTCATTTGACTCCGAGACGTTGAGTGCAACGGTTCAGGGTAGCCCTGGTCCCAGTGACATCAGTCTTCCTGTTGATGTCAACGTCGTTGTCGAATTCATGTCTCGCTAGACTCGTTTTAGATTTTGTTTTTCAGAGCTTTTCCTTGGGAAGCCAGCAGCAAATCTGGAAAGCCGTATCTGTGGTTCTGGGCATGGGTTCAGTTGAACTTGGTGCCCAATGCAATGAACGGCTGTCCGTTGCCTGCGGCTTTTGTTTTTGAACCCGTAAGAATCAGGGCATGTGATGCATAGTCAAATTGTTGTTCTAGGTGGTGGGCCGGGCGGATACGCTGCTGCATTCTTGGCAGCTGATGAAGGGATGGACGTTACTCTGGTCGAAGCGGAGGGAAGGCTTGGCGGCACCTGTTTATTGCGGGGTTGCATCCCTTCAAAAGCATTGTTGCATCTCTCAAAAGTTGTCTCTGAAGCCAAGGAATTGACAGAAGATTGGGGAGTTGAATATTCGAGCCCCAAAATTGCAATTGATAAGGTCCGGGCTCGAAAAGAAAAGGTGATTAATACACTGACGGCCGGACTTGCAGGATTGGCAAAAAAAAGAAAAGTCAATTTTGTTAAGGCCAAGGGGACTTTCGTGAATTCAACCACACTCCAATTGGAAGGTGATGACCCTTCAATTCCCGAAGATCGAACCTTGACGTTTGACCATTGTGTTTTGGCAACCGGCAGCGTTCCCGCGATGCCCGCAGCATTCAAAGCGGCGGGTGACCAAGTCGTTGATTCCACTGGAGCGCTGGAGCTGAAGGCAATTCCGAAACGAATGTTGGTGATTGGGGGCGGTTATATCGGCTTGGAAATGGGGACTGTTTACGCATCGCTGGGATCCAAGGTTGATGTGGTTGAGCTGGCGGAAGGGTTGTTGATGGGCGCTGACCGCGATCTGGTTAAACCTCTTGAAAAACGACTGAACGGGTTGCTGGACAATATTTATCTGAACACAAAAGTTGGCACGCTATACCCAAAAGACGATCAAGTAGAAGTTGCGTTTGAAGGACCCGGAAAGTTTGGGACCGAAACCTACGACTTGGTTCTGGTTTCGGTTGGTCGTTCACCCAATACCCAAAATATTGGGTTGGAAAATACCCAGGTTGAAATTATTGAACGTGGATTTGTCAAAGTCGATCAGAAGCTTCGCACAGCTGACCCGCATATTGTTGCTATTGGTGATGTTGCCGGCGAACCGATGTTGGCTCACAAGGCGACTCACGAGGGTCGGATTTCCATTGAAGCCATTCTGGGGAAACCGGTTGAATTTGATAAACGGGCGATTCCAGCCGTGGTGTTCACAGATCCTGAAATTGCGTGGGCAGGGATAACCGAAGAGGAAGCGAAACGAGATGGTGTTTCCTATCAGGTTGCGAGCTATCCCTGGGCTGCCAGTGGTCGGGCTCAGGCGTTGGGGCGAACTGACGGTTTGACAAAATGGTTGATCGATCCAAAAACCGAGCAAGTCATTGGGTGTGGCATCGTCGGCTCTGGTGCGGGCGAATTGATTGCTGAAGCGGTACTCGCGATCGAAATGGGTTGTCACCTTCACGATCTAACCGACTCAATTCATCCACATCCCACGTTGAGTGAGACAATGATGAACGCCGCCGAGGTCTTTTTTGGGACAGCCACCGAAATCTACAAGCCCCAAAAAAAATAATGGATGGACGGGCCAATCTTGGAGCGTCAATGCTCAATTGATAGGAATCAATAGCCTAGCGAGTGCTCATGTCGGATAGAACTTCGGCGGCCGCCGAAAGGGTTTGATCAATCAGCGTCTCGGAGTGGGCGGAAGAAACGAATAACGCTTCAAATTGGCTGCAAGGCATATAGATTCCTCGATCCATTAGGCCCCAAAAGTACTCGGCAAAACGGCTCGTGTTGCATTGGCTAGCTGAAGTCCAGGAAGTTACGGGTTGGTTCGTGAAAAACAGGGTTAACATACTGCCAACGCGGTTAAGTTGATGATCGATTCCAGCTTTTTCGGCAGCAGAGCACAACCCATCGGCTAGCCTCTTGGACAGCTGTTCCAACCGTTCATACGGTGGATTGTCGCGTAGCTCTTTTAGGGTTGCGATTCCGGCAGCGGTTGCGATGGGATTGCCTGACAATGTCCCTGCTTGGAAGACTTTGCCGGCCGGCAGGATGTGATTCATGATTTCTTTTTTGCCACCAAACACACCAAGAGGTAATCCTCCGCCGACAATTTTTCCCATAGTCGTGAGGTCAGGGGTGACACCTAAGATCGATTGGGCCCCTGCATAAGCAACTCGGAATCCGCACATGACTTCGTCAAAGATCAGTAAGATTCCGTGCTGTTCGGTGAGTGATCGCACCGAGGAAAGGAAGTCGGGTGTGGGTGTGACGCACCCCATGTTTCCACAAACACCCTCCATGATAACACAAGCGATTTTGCTTCCTTGGGATTGGATGGCACGTTCAAATCCGGTGACATCGTTATACTCGAGGACGAGGGTGTCGTTGCCGGTAGCTTGAGTGACGCCTGGAGAATTGGGTACAGACAAAGTTGCACCGGCACTGCCGGCGGCGACTAGTAGGCTATCAACATGTCCATGGTAGTTTCCGGCAAACTTCACGATGAGATCCCGCTTGGTGTAGCCACGGGCTAACCGTATTGCACTCATGGTGGCCTCTGTCCCGCTGCTAACCATTCGGACCATTTCGACCGATGGGACTGCCTGAATAATCAGTTCGGCGAGTTCGTTTTCGGCTTCGGTAGGAGCACCGTAACTGGTGCCTTTTTGAATGGCATCTTCCAAAGCCTGGCTCACCTTTGGAAACTGGTGCCCCAGAATCATGGGACCCCAGGAACCGATATAGTCGATGTATCGGTTTCCATCGACATCAAAGAGAAAGGGGCCTTTCCCCTGTTCGATGACAATGGGTTCTCCGCCAACAGCTCCAAAGGCCCTGGCTGCGGAATTCACTCCACCAGGCATCAGTTCCTGAGCTCGGGAATACAATTGGTGGCTTCGACTGCGATTCATGAGATACCCTTTTTTGCAGGGGATTTTACACCAATCAGAAGCCCTTGGACTAGGACTCGTTTGAATTTTGCCCCGTCGATAATTGGGGACACTATGCCGATTCCCACGAGGTTTGGTTTGGTCTTTCGACTGGTTTTACCGGTAAAACGGTTAACAAAACCACTGGCTGTTGGCCCCATTCTCCAAAGTTCTTGAAAGTCCATTAGAATGGGACGATTAATCTTTCTCTCAACCATATGATTTCCGATGTCAAAGAATCTCATCTACCGTTCCTTTGCATTGTCTTTATTAAGCTATTTGGCTCTGTTGATTTCTGGGTGCTCCTCGGACGATTTCAAGACAAATGCTCAGGACGCTTCGCAAGAAGAACAGGAAGCTTCGCCGAAGAAATCGCAAGAAAAAGGCAAAAAGACCCATACCAATGCCTTGGCAAAGGAGACCAGTCCGTATTTGTTGTTACACGCTCACAACCCGGTCAACTGGTATCCCTGGAATGAAGAATCTCTCAAGAAAGCTAAAGATGAAAACAAGATCATTTTCCTCTCTGTCGGTTATTCCAGTTGCCATTGGTGCCACGTTATGGAACGGGAATCGTTTATGGATGAAGAAATTGCGAAAATCCTGAATGACCATTTTGTTTGCATCAAGGTTGATCGGGAAGAGCGGCCAGACGTGGATTCGATCTACATGAATGCACTGTATGTCGTGAGTCGCGGGCGTGGAGGTTGGCCGCTTTCGATGTTTCTGACACCCGATGCCCGGCCGTTTTTTGGCGCCACTTATATGCCAGCCCGTAGCGGTGATCGGGCCAACATGCCTGGATTTCTTGACTTGATCAATCAAATCGTCAAAGTCTGGAAAGAAGACGAAAAAACCATTTTGGCGGATGCAACCAAGGTGACTCAGTTGGTCAAACAACAGCTTGAAGTTAGCTATGCCAACAATAATCTCAAGATCAACAAATCCTGGATAGAGGATGCATTGAAGCAGCTTGGGGAAAAGTTTGATGCGGAGCAGGGGGGGTTTGGATTTAACCCGTTCAATCCGAATCGTCCGAAGTTTCCGGAACCCTCCAATCTTGATTTTTTGATTGCGATTTGCAGGAAGGATAAAGCTAATCAAGAGGCTAGGACTCAGCTCTTCAAGACTCTGGATCATATGGCTCTGGGGGGGATTCGAGACCACATCGGTGGTGGGTTTCACCGATACAGTGTCGACCGATTTTGGAAAATACCGCATTTCGAAAAAATGCTCTATGACAACGGGCAATTGGCTTCTGTTTATGCCGAAGCTTACGCAATTGATAATCGGGAAGATTTCAAAAGGGTTGCCTATGAATTACTGGAGTTTGTGCTTTCTGAATTAACTTCTAAGCAGGGAGCGTTTTATTCGGCGCTCGATGCAGAATCCGAGAATGAAGAAGGTAAATATTACCGATGGACAAAATCGGAAATCGAGGCATTGATCGGGAAAGAGATCGACTACGAACTTTTTAAGAACGTCTACCAGATTGATCGCGAGCCAAATTTCGAAGAGAAATTTTATGCACCGCAGTTCAGTAAGCCAGCTCCCAAGTTGGCAAGCGAACGGGGCCTGGACTTTGCGGCCATGGAGACCAAATTGGCGCCTCTTCGTAAACAGCTTTTTGAGGCTCGATCGAAGAGGGTCCGGCCACTGTTGGACACAAAAATTTTGGTGTCGTGGAACGGGTTAATGATTCGTGGATTTGCGGATGCTGGCCGGATTTTTAATGAACCCAGATTTACCCTGGCTGCAAAATCTGCAGCGGAGTTTGTATTAGCAACCATGCGAAAAGAAGGGCGGCTATCGCGAACCTTTAGCGGTGGGGAAGCAAAGTTAAATGCTTATTTGGACGACTATGCGTTTTTGATTGATGGGCTAATTGCACTGTTCAAAGCTACCCAAGAGAGGTCCTGGCTTGAAAAAGCAGTTGAGTTACAGGAGAAGCAGATCGAACTTTTTTGGGATCAGAAGAATGGAGGCTTTTTCTTCACTTCGAATGACCACGAATCGTTGTTGGCGCGAGCCAAGAATCCAATCGATGGCGCTCGTCCATCAGGCATTTCTGTTTCCGCGAATAATTTGATTTACCTGGGCATTATGATGAAAAGGCCTGATCTGAGAGAGAAATGCAAAGCGACCATCTTGGGCGTTGCCAACCTGCTTCAACAATCGCCTTCCAGTGCTCCTCGAATGCTCATCGCGGTCCAGTCTTACCTGGACGCCGAATAAGCCGGCGGTGGGTGGGTTGGAGCCTGTAGTTAGGTTGGAAACCAATCGATTGGTGTTGGCTGGCGGATTTCGAGGGTGAAGAGAATTTCGTGGCTGGGTGGGCCGATTGGCATTGTGGCAACAAGTGGCGGGCTGGAGGACAAGATCCAATAGTTCTGGGCACTGGATTTCCTTGCCGCAGGACGGTTTGATGCTGCGTGATCCAACTGGCAACAGCCGGGAGGGTAAAAGTCCTGTGGAAATGCCAATTTGTCACCATGGGCATTCAGAAATCCACTCAAACGCTGGAAATCGAACAAAATGGCACCTAAAACTCGTGGATGAGGATTGGCACAGTCTTTGCTGTTTACGCTCACTCGACTTCGATGACTGCCACTTTTGGATTTGGCAGTTGTCTCCGAAATTGAGTTTTCCCGAAAAAACGACTGTGTAATGTTGGCTGGGTGTTCGCCAGATAGCCTGAACAACCCGTTTTTGACAGTTGAATTTGAAATACATATTTAATCTCTGATATTTGGAGGAATTGTTGTGGCAAAGCAGATGGTGTTTGATGATGCCGCTCGTGCTCCCCTTTTGGCAGGAGTTTCCAAGTTGGCCAAGGCAGTCAAGAGTACCTTGGGACCGCGTGGTCGAAACGCTGTTCTGGATAAAGGTTGGGGTTCCCCCAAAGTGACAAAAGATGGTGTCACTGTTGCCGAGGACATTGAACTTGACGATCCCTATGAAAACCTTGCTTGCCAGTTGGTCAAAGAAGCTGCCAGCAAGACCAACGATGTTGCGGGTGATGGAACAACGACAGCAACAGTGTTGGCTGAAGCGATCTTCCGGGAAGGCCTGAAGATGATTGCCGCAGGTGCTGATCCCATGGCACTGTCGCGGGGAATCAATAAGGCTGTTGATGCGGTTTCAGAGTCGATTCGGAAATCGGCAACTGCGATTGATGCAAAAAGCAAAAAGGAAATCCAGCAGATCGCAACTATTGCGGGGAACAACGACACAACCATTGGTGATGTTTTAGCAGAAGCGTTTCTGAAAGTTGGAAAAGACGGCGTAATTACTGTCGAGGAAGGCCGAGGGAGCGAAACAACGGTTGATGTTGTGGAAGGCATGCAGTTTGACCGTGGTTTTCTTTCTCCTCATTTTGTTACCAATCAGGATGATGTTACTGTTGAGTTTGAAGATTGTTACCTGCTTTTGTTTGAGGAAAAAATCAGTTCAAACAAACCATTGATTCCCATCCTGGAAGCTGTCAGTAAAGCGAATAAGCCCCTTTTGATTATTGCTGAAGATGTGGAAGGTGAAGCACTTGCGACTCTTGTCGTCAACAAGATGCGTGGCATTCTTCAGGTTGCGGCAGTTAAGGCTCCGGGCTACGGAGATCGTCGTAAGGCAATTATGGGCGATATTGGGGTGCTGACCGGTGCTCAGCCTATATTTAAAGATCTTGGGATTGAACTCGAAAGCGTTCAACTGAAAGATTTGGGGCGAGCCAAGAAAATCAAGATCACTTCTGAAGAAACCGTAATGGTCAAAGGTAGTGGAACCAAGGAGGCGATTGCTGGGCGTGCCGAGCAGATTCGTAGA
>JAZABE010000009.1:0-1981 GCA_036137535.1 Planctomycetota bacterium
AGGGCCGGCTATTGAGGCTTACCTGAAAGAAGTCTTGGTCTCGCCGTGGTCTGCTGTGAAACGGGTGGTCTCCGATGATGGACTGACCATCCAGAAAACCCTGTTGGAATTGAGCGACCAGCAAAACTGTTGCCTAATTGTGACTACGGGAGGAACCGGTCCGGCGGTTCGCGACGTTACCCCTGAGGCGACTGAGGCCGTCGTGCAGAAATTAATGCCGGGTTTCGGCGAACTGATGAGGAAGGTCTCCTTGGAGAAAGTTCCCACTGCAATTCTTTCTCGGCAGACCGCCGGGATTCGGGGTCAAAGTTTATTGATTAACTTGCCCGGGCAACCCAAGGCAATCAGCGAATGCCTGGATGCTGTTTTTCCGGCAATCCCTTACTGTATCGATTTGATAGAAGGCCCATTCCTGGAGACCGATTCAGAGCGAATCACAGCTTTTCGGCCAAAGAAAAAATAACGCTCACGGCACTTGTGACATCCCGGTAGGCCGGGAATCTGCAATGACGATTTGTGGTCAGTTTCGCTTTACCAGTAGCGTTCAAGCACAATTTGGCCCGGCGCTTTTTTTCGGTGTTTAGTCATTTCTCGTTGTCCGAGTCGTTTTTCCATTTCATCCAGCATGGCCGGGTTACCGCAGAGAAGAATCGCAGATTCACTTTTGGAGATTGGACAAGCTCCGGCTTCTTCCAGGGATCCACTTTCCATGACCTGAGGAATCCGACCTCGCAGTGTTCCTGGAACGTCCTCCCGTGACAGAACAGGGACATAGGAGAATCGATCCCCGTACTTTTGCTGGTGTTGTTGGAATTCCTCCTGGTAGGCGAAATCACTGTTGTGCCTGACTCCGTGAACGACCACGATTTTTTGGTATCGCTCCCAGGGTTCTTCGGTTCGGAGCATTGCGATGTAGGGTGCGAGACCAGTGCCTGTGGCAATCATCCAGAGATTCGTTGCATCAGGGGTTTTGGCCAGAGTGAAGCTCCCGGCAGCTTTCTCACTGACTTCGATTTCATCTCCTGCGTCGAGGCCCCAGAGTTTCGGTGTCAGTTTTCCGTCCTCGACCCTGACAATGAAGAATTCAATGATCTCGCCATGGGGTGAAGCGACCGAGTAGGGGCGATTGATTTGTTCGTCACCTTCTCGCATTGCCAGATGCAAAAACTGCCCAGGTGTAAAAGGCGTGATTTGAGGTGCAGCCATTTGCAATGTAAAAAGACCCTCGGACCAAATCTTTTTACTGACGATTGTTGCAGGTGTCCAATTCATGTGGGCGCCATTCCGTTTCGATAATTAAGCAATTCCCAGTATTTGATTGGGTTCCAGGGTCATCGAACTAAGATCCTTCTCGGCGGAAATAAAACTGGCATTGAATGAAACTGGAAAATAACTTGCCAAGTTGGCAAAAATCTCCACAAAAAGGGTGTAGTCGTTTCAGACGGTTCCCGGTAACCATCTTGGGTAAGGACATTCTGCCGGTGAGAATTCGGGCTCCTGCAGTTGTTTGGCCCGTTTTCCTTGGAATTCTACCTCTTGGCTGGTTTTACGGTGAGCTACGGGCGGGGACAGCTTGGTGGGGTTGATCTGTTTTGCTGAATTCGCATTTTAGACGGCGTTGGAATCCACATTTTCACTTGACCAATTGGCGGTTTGGATGGGGTTTTTTCTTGGCGTTGCCTGATCTTCTTACCGAACTGGTGGAACGCGGTCGAAATCCAAAATTCAATCCACGACGGTGATCCACCAGGGCTTCTTGCCGGTCGGTTGGGTGCCAACACGATTCAGGTGACCATTGCCCGGGTTGATCCGAAAGATTGCTAATTGATTGGAACCTTGCCCGGCGGAAACCAGGACCGTGTTGTCTGGCGAAAGGCTGAATTGTCGAGGTGTTTTTTCGGTCTTAAAAATAGCGGTTCGCTTGAGTTGTCCACCTGGAAGGATTTGAAACAGGGTAATGCTGTCATGGCCGCGGTTGGCA
>JAZABE010000010.1:0-3542 GCA_036137535.1 Planctomycetota bacterium
CGATCGATCGCATTTACGAGTCGTTGTCTAGTGACCATGACACCCTTTCAAGAAACCCTGACAACCTCGAAATCGCAGTCTTGGACACAGTGTTCTTCATTGAAATCGGTCAATCCAGCTGATTGCCGTTCACAATTCCCCCGGCGAGACGGAAGGCCTGTTTCCAAAAACCGGGAACACACATCACCACAGTAGGCGTTTTATTTCACGCAGTTGATTTCATGGGGTGCTCTGGCTCGAACCCAACTGTGAAACCGCTATAATGGCAGCAGGAGGCAAAGCTCAGGCCGGCTTGATCCACCTGTTTCGCCTCTGATTTTCAAGGTGGGAACCCCCAACCGCATTCTCTTGGTCTGGCGCCCTCTGTGGTGCCAACGATCCTACGGTGCAAAAGCCTTACCCACCTACCTCCCTATCGACTTCTAATTGCTTGATTCTCAAAGGATGACCAATGCGTAACACTTTATTTTTCGTTCTGTTCAGTTTCTCAGTCTGCATTCCCACTTCGGTGCATTCAAACGACAACACAACGAAAGACACTGCCGGTAAGCATCTTGACATCCTGCAAAACGGGAAAGTCATCGCGAGGTACATGTATGCCCACGACTTATCCAGTAAAGATTCCCGTCATGAAACCTACAAACCCTATTTACACGTGATGGGTCCAGACGGAAAAACCCCGATCACCAAAGGTCCCGGCGGTCAATACACTCACCATCGAGGAATTTTCCTAGGCTGGAATCGTATCAGTTTCCAAAAAAAGACCTATGATCTCTGGCACATGAAAACCAGTGAAATCATCCACCAAACATTCCTAGAAAATCAATCGTCTGCCAAATCTACGACCCTGAAAGTCCGACTTCATTGGATGGATTCAGAGAACAATATCATTCTGAACGAGGTCCGAACCATGATTTTCAATCACGCAGATCCCGAAGCTCTTTTTTGTGCCGAGTTCACTTGCGAACTCAAAGCGGCTAACGGCAACGTTGTACTCAATGGTGATCCAGAACATGCTGGATTTCAATTTCGCCCAAGCAACGAAGTCTCGAAAAACAAATCCTCGAAATACCTGTTCCATGATGATGCCATCAACCCCAAAAAAGACCACGACCTTCCTTGGGTCGGATTGAATTACAAAACCGGGGGTCAAACCTATTCAGTCCAACACATGAACCATCCCGAAAATCCAAAGGGCTCGATTTATTCCGCGTACCGAGATTACGGGAGATTTGGTTCATTTCCAAAGGCCAACTTAAAGAAAGGTGAAACCCTCACATTGCGGTACAAGATTCGAGTGACCCAAGGCGAATTCCCAACCCGTGACACCTTGGCCATGCACTATGCCAACTACGCCCAGTGATTCTCACTGGAGTCCAAAAGCTAGGGTCTGGTGCCCCAAATCGCTGCGTTTTCACCTGTAAATCGCACAAATTCACCACCGGGTTCTCAGCAGCTTTAACCTTCAAACGTTGAGATTCACTTTCAGTGAAGCAGTGCCTTAGTTCCCCAACGGTACGTCGAGTACCCGGTAATTCACCGCCTCTTGCAGGTGTTCAGGATTAATGTCTTTAGAATTTTCCAGGTCAGCAATAGTCCGGGCTACCCGCAAAACTTTATCATAAGCACGGGCTGACAAACCCAAGTGAGCCATCGTCTCTTTTAATAAACACTGTCCTTTGGACGTCAACTCGCAATACTCCCGGATCTGCCGGGAATTTAATTGAGAATTCAATTGTATTCTCAAGTTGTGATACCGGTTCAATTGGGTTTCCCGGGATTTAAGAACCAGCGATCTGATTTGGGCACTCGACGTTCCGCAAGCAACTCCAGAAAGTTCACTGTAATGCACGGCCGGCACCTCAACGTGAACGTCAATTCGGTCCAACAGGGGTCCCGAAATTTTTGCCCTGTACCTTTCAATTTGAGGAACACTGCAATGGCAATCCCGACGGGGTTCCGTTCGGTAGCCACAGGGACACGGGTTCATGGCCGCAATCAACATTATATCCGCCGGAAATGTTGTACTGGAAAGTGCCCTTGAAATCGTCACGCTTCCATCTTCCAGCGGTTGCCTCAAGACTTCCAAGGTTCTCCGACTGAATTCAGGCAACTCATCGAGAAACAAAACTCCATTATGACTGAGACTAATTTCACCTGGAGCTGGCGGATTTCCCCCACCCACTAAGCCGGCTTGGCTGATCGTGTGATGAGGAGATCGAAAAGGACGAGTCCCCAACAGTGGAATTCCCGTCGGTAATTTTCCCATTGAACTATAGATTCGCGTCGTTTCAATCGAATCCAGAGTCGTCAAGGCTGGCATCACGGTTCTGATCCGTTTTGCCAACATCGACTTTCCAGAACCGGGGGGACCTACCATCAGTAGGTTGTGTCCACCCCCAGCAGCAATCGCGATGGCCCGTTTGGCAAATTCTTGACCACGCACATCCGAAAAATCCGTTTCATAAACGCAGGAATCTTCCAGGAATTCATCAACCTTCGCAGGAACCGGTTCGATCGTTATTTCGCCGCGAAGGTAATCCACCGTCTCTTGAAGAGACGAAACGGGAATCACTTCGATACTGGAAACCACTGCAGCCTCTTCTGCATTTTCTTTGGGAACAATCACACCTCGAACAGTGCTTTCCTTGCCAGCCTGAATTGCCATCGAGAGCGCGCCTTTGGCAGAACGAAGCGAACCATCTAAGGCTAATTCTCCAATAATCGCGTAGTCCGACAATTTTTCAGTCTCGAGTTGGTGACTACCCACGAGGATCCCGACAGCAATGGCCAAGTCAAAGGAGGCTGCTTGTTTCGGAAGCTCTGCCGGTGCCAAATTGATGACAACTCGGTCCCGGGGTCTCTCGTAACCCGAGTTCACAATTGCCCGATCAATCCGGTAAACACATTCTCGTACCGCGGCTTCAGGCAATCCGACCAAGATCGTTTTCGGTTTTGAGATGGGCGAAACATCTACTTCCACTTCGATCGAAACCGCATCGATTCCACGAAGTGAAAACGTCGTGAGTTTGGAAAGCATAGCGATCATCCAAGAGTCAAATCATCGCCCCGCGGCTATCATTGACCCGAGTTCCAATCGTTTCAACAGCCCATCCCTACCTAAGAGTGGTTTCAAAAAGGATAAAACTCAAGGCACCCTTGTTGTTTTGTAAATATGCCGCAGAATAGAGTTCATCCTCACTCCTCCCTACACTACGTTGGAATCGTGACACCCTTTACCTCCCATACCGGCACCGTGGCAGTGATGGACCGTGCCAATGTTGACACGGACCAAATTATCCCGAAACAGTTTTTAAAACGAATAGAACGAACGGGATTCGGTCAATTTCTTTTCTTCGATTGGCGATTCAAAAACGACGGTAGTCCTAATCCGTCTTTTGAACTAAACCTGCCCCAAGTCGCGGGAGCCACGATCTTAGTCGCACGGGAAAACTTTGGATCTGGATCAAGCCGGGAGCACGCGGTTTGGGCAATGACCGACTACGGATTCCGCTGTGTGATTTCAAACCAGTTCGCGGACA
>JAZABE010000011.1:0-1470 GCA_036137535.1 Planctomycetota bacterium
GTTGCGCAATTTACGCATCGAACGCTTCCCGGTCGCTTCACGGCTGGTAACAGTCAGAATATCTGCCACAATTTTTCTCTAGTTTGAAGTCGCAAGTCTTGACGAAACACCGTATATAACAGCAAAATCGCAAACAGATGATTTTGTCATAATTTTATGGGATTTCAAGGGCAACTTGGGGACTTAATGGGGAACACCCCGTGAATCCGCCATTTTGATGAGAAACCCAATAATTTCGAGCAACGGGACACAGTTGGACACAGAAGAAACCGTCTGGGGACTTCTCAAACCCAACAGAATTAGGTCAATGGGAAAAAAAGATACAGAGTTTGAATACGTCGAGCCAATCGGGCTGAGGGTGCTGGTTCGCAAAGATGATCCAAAACGTGAAACCCGGGGTGGCATTGCACTGCCTGATGCCGCAGAAATCCCGACCATCACGGGAAGGATTGTCACCATTTCTGCCGCAGTCGAGCACGACGAGGACGTCCCGCTTAGACAGTATGACAAAGTCCTGTTTCACCCGAAAAGTGCCATCCCGGTTGATTTTGAGTCCGACAACGCATTATTTGTCGTCGATGTCGACGATGTCGTTGCCGTATTCCGGCGAGAAGGCAAATCAACGAATCACGAAGAATAAATAAACGCGTTGACTCAGCCGTTTTATCTTGGTCGCCAAGTTCGACCCTGTCGACGCGTTCCAAGCACGTTTATTCGACCAATTGCAATTTTTGCTTGAGTTTCACACTGCCCGAATCTGAAATAGCCGTCTTCCGGATGTCGAGCTGTTTCAATGACCCCAATTTTAGAAGGAAATTCAACGAACGGTCTGAAACCCGAGTACCGCCCATCCAAAGCGCGACTAAATTCTGAAGACCGTCTATTTCCCCAAGCCCGCGATCGGTAATTGCCGTGGTCTTTAAATCCAGTTCCTCCAACGACTCCAATCTTGCGATCCCGGCCATGCAGGAATCGGTAACGCCTGTTTTTTCCAGAGAAAGATACTTGAGTTTGTGAAGACCAGACAGCTTCTCGATCCCAGAACTGGTGACCCGAGTCTGGCTCAAGTCCAGGGATTCCAACTGATCAGCGTTTTCAAGGAGCCCAAGAATCGAGTCATCGATGTCGGAATGCCCCAGGTAAAGAATCCGATAACTCCCGGTGTCGAGCAATGAATTTTCCAATTTCTTTTTACTCGGCTTCAAAAAGGCTATGAAGTCCTTTTCAAAAGACACCTGTTGTCCAATCCGCTTCAGAGCGACGGTTGCATTTTTTCCTTGGTGAACCAATTTCAGGAAAGCGAGGAACTCTTTCCTGATTTTTTTTTGCCGCATCAAAAACTGGCAATACGCCCCTGACAAGGAATAGAGCGCTTTGACTTTCCCATGATTTACAAATTCATCGCGTGTCATCTCGTTCAGCCGGTTCAAGGCTATCAAAAACCCTTCTCGGAAATAGTGATGTCGACAG
>JAZABE010000012.1:0-1358 GCA_036137535.1 Planctomycetota bacterium
TTACAGAAAGCAGGCCTGTGCAATGGTAGGAAAAGAATGGCGTGTGAAGCATCAGATAATGGCCCTTTCGGGGAATGGCAACGGTTTATTCCACTTGAACCGGTCTTGGAGTTCGGTAATGGATCCCTGCAGAAGGACTGCCGGGTTTCCTTAGAGAATTTGCCCCGTCATCCTTGGTTTCTGGAGGCTAATGACCCTGAAATGGCCCTGTGTTGTTTGTCTGCACTGTGGTTGTTCCAGGGGGATTTAGAGGAGTCTCATCGAATTAGCCAATCGATTCCAACGGTGATTGGTAGTTATTTACATGGAATCATGCATCGCGAAGAAGGGGATTTTTCCAACGCCAAATACTGGTTTCGCAAAGCGGGTTCACTGTCGTGTTGGGCGGAGTTGGAAGTTCGCCTGACCGGAGATCCCGGGATTTTACCCCAACATCAGGCCGTCTTGGGCGACTCTTTCAACTCGATCCAACTGGTCGATTTCGTCTCTCGGGTAGATGAAGGCGAAAAAAACTCTTTAGCGCGGGTGGCGTATTGGGAGCTGTACACGGTTTTCGAGTATTGTTTTCGTCAAATAAGATCTTGAGCAGCCGTTAATGCAAAGGGAAAAAGGATTTGGGTGCCAAAAACCCGATAAAACGCCCGATTGGCCGTCAGGGTCTAGGCGGGCCTGGTCATTTGGGGGTTTTGTAGGGAAAAAAGCGTCTTTTCGGTTGAAACCAATTGTTTGGCCGATTATTTTATAACGCGTATAGTTTGGGTAAGCGTTGCGCTCGGATACATGGCGTTGCTTAAAAGGTTTTTAACTCGGAGAATTCGTATGAATACTGGTCTCAAAACAGTCGTCCTCGGGATCGGCCTGATAAGTTTTGGGTTCAATGCAATTGGGCAGGATACGGCACTGCCTCAAGGCAGCGAAAACAGTGTGAAAACTTTAGCCTTGAGCGCTAACGGATCCTTGATTGGAAAACTTTCTACCGCGCTCTCATCGTTTGACGTCACGGTTCCAGCGGAAAAACTCCACGTTTCGTTGTCGCGAAATGGCAAAATGCTTCACGCGACCCAGACAGACCATCGAGGTCGTTTTGAATTGAAGGACATCCAAACCGGGCGGTATAACTTTTTGGCTTTTGGCGAAACTGCTTTATTCGTTACAGGAATTGATATTGTGGAAAACGATGGATTGGACGTCGTAGCCGAAATGGTGGCGATGCCGGCTCCGCTCAAGGTTGCCAAGACGGTGCTGACCTCGCATTCAAAATCTTTGATGGATTCAATCCCAGTTAAAGTTCAAAAGTCAGCAACGGTTTCAGTTCGGTCTGTCGCTCCCATTGCCTACGAAGGAGACGTTAGTGGTCG
>JAZABE010000013.1:0-2333 GCA_036137535.1 Planctomycetota bacterium
AATGTTGTGCTGGACAAGAAAAAGAACATCCTGCAGGTTGCTGGATTTTCTATGCAAGAAATCAAAGCAATGGACCCAGCCAAGATCGAATCTTTTTTTAACGGCCAAGATCAAGTCATTGAAGTTGAAGACGTTGTGGTCAATCTGGAAACCGGAAAGGTTGCGACCGAGTCCGAGCTGGCTGGGGTCTTCAATAAAACAAAGATCGATGCAATTAAAGACTTTGACCAGGAAAAAATTGCCAAAGCGGTTGCCGAAGGACTGGCGTTGAAAATCGATGTCAGTGAGATCGGACTGAAGGAACACGAAAAATTTTCCCACGTTTACATCGTGAAAAATAAGAAAAAAGGAATCACCTCGCGTTATATTTTTCCAGTAAAAGGAAAAGGCCTCTGGTCAACCTTGTTCGGTTTCATCGCCGTCGATTCAGCTTTTCAAACAATTGAAGGCCTAACCTTTTACAAGCATGCGGAGACCCCTGGGCTAGGTGGCGAAGTGGACAATCCATCGTGGAAAAAACTTTGGGAAGGTCGAATGATTTACAACGAATCCGGAGATCTCGCAAAAACTTATGTTGTCAAAGGAGCGGCACCGAGCGACAACCTCAACGCGGTTGATGGCCTCTCGGGAGCTACCATTACGTCTAAAGGCGTCAGTAATCTTGTCCGTTATTGGCTCGATGAAAAAGGCTTTGGCAAGTACATGGACAACGTGACAAATAACTCGTCCCATTCCAATCCCGACGAATAGAAAACAAATCAAATGGCTAAGTCCGCAAAAGAGGTTCTTTTCGATCCGATCTTCAACGACAACCCGATTGCCTTGCAGGTTCTTGGAATCTGTTCGGCTTTGGCGGTTACCACGCGACTCGACAAGTCGATCACGATGGCCATCGCGGTGATCCTTGTCACCGGTTTTTCAAGTGCAGCTGTTGCTCTCATCCGAGCCCGGATACCCAACAGTATCCGCATCATCGTCCAAATGACCATCATTGCCTCGCTTGTGATCCTCGTCGATCAGATCTTGAAGGCTTTTGTCTACGATGTAAGCAAGGAGCTCTCGGTTTTTGTCGGCCTGATTATTACCAACTGCATTGTGATGGGGCGGGCAGAAGGCTATGCCATGCAAAACACCGTCACCAACAGTTTTCTGGATGGGATTGGCAACGGGTTAGGCTATAGCCTGATCCTGCTGGTTGTCGGTTTCTTTCGCGAACTCTTCGGATCGGGTGCCTTGTTTGGCGTTCCGGTGATGCCGGAATTCTATCAGCCCAACGGCCTGATGCTCTTATCCCCAAGCGCATTCTTCCTGATTGGATTTTTCATATGGATCCTTCGAACGTGGAAACCTGAACAGGTAGAAATGGAGTAACCAATGTACGAACTTTTTACACTGTTCCTGCGATCGGCATTTGTTGAGAATCTTGCCTTGGTGTATTTCCTGGGCATGTGTACTTTTTTGGCAGTGTCAAAAAATGTCAAAACTGCCGTTGCCCTTGGCGTGGCAGTGGTTGTCGTCCAAGGAGTTACCGTTCCCGCAAACTGGGCGATCAACCATTACCTCTTGAGTGGAGAATACCTGCCGGTTGAGCTTGGGTTCTTAAGGTTAATCTGCTTCATCGGCGTCATCGCGGCGATCGTGCAAATTTTGGAAATGACTCTCGACCGTTACTTCCCCCCCCTCTACAACGCGTTGGGGATTTTCTTGCCTTTGATTACGGTGAACTGTGCCATTTTGGGCGGCTCATTGTTTATGCAAGAACGTTCTTACAACCTTGCAGAAAGCGTGACCTACGGAATTGGCTCTGGGTTTGGCTGGGCAGTGGCAATCGCGGCGTTGGCGGGCATCCGGGAAAAAATGAAATACAGTAACGTACCGGCTGGATTACGTGGCCTGGGTATCACCTTCATTGTCGTTGGCTTGATGGCTTTGGCGTTTATGGTCTTTAACGGAATTTAAATCAAGAACAATCAGAAGTAGACAGGGTTGATAAATGGGCGTTATAGTCGGCGTTTTGGTTTTCACTGGTGTGGTACTGGGCCTGGTCGCGGTAATCATCGTTGCCAAATCCTATCTCATTCCACCCGGCGATGTGAAAATCCTGATCAATGATCAGAAGGAAATCAGCGTGCCCCAGGGAGGCAAGTTGATGGGCGCTCTGGCAGATGGCGGCATCTTTGTTTCTTCTGCCTGTGGCGGAGGTGGTACCTGCGCTCAATGCAAAGTCAACATCACCGAAGGTGGCGGTGATATCCTTGCCACTGAAAAAACGCACATCAACAAACGGGAGGCACGAGAAGGCTGTCGATTGTCCTGCCAAGTGGCCGTCAAGC
>JAZABE010000014.1:0-1101 GCA_036137535.1 Planctomycetota bacterium
AGCCACCACCGAACCACCGTTGAAATCAGAGAAAAGCTCGCGTTTTCAGCCGATCAGGTTCAAGTCGCATTGCGGAAATACCGCAGTTCATTTCCAAACTCGGAAGCCGTACTGTTGTCAACGTGCAACAGGACTGAATTCTACACTGCATCGGAATCTGAAAACTCAATTCCAACTCACCAGGAAATGATCGAATTTCTTGCGCGAGCGCGCGGGCTCGATGTGGATGAAATTCGAGGTGAGTTGTTTACCGAGTCTGATCAAACCGCAGTCCAACATTTATTCACGGTCGCATCTTCCCTGGACAGCATGCTCATCGGCGAGGCCCAAATCCTGGGACAAGTCAAACAGGCGTATGAGCTTGCTGTTCGGGAAAATTTGACAATGCCGTTATCGCATATGACTTTTCAAACCGCTTTGAAAGTGGCCAAAAAAGTCGCTTCCCATACCTCGATCCAGCACAAACGGATCAGCATCCCCAGTATCGCAGTGTGTGAATTTGCAAGAGAGATCTTTGAACGGCTGGACGACAAAAAAATACTGGTTGTGGGGGCAGGCGAGATGGCTACGGAAACACTTGTCTATTTAAAAAGCGAAGGCGGGAGCCAGATCACCGTCGTCAACCGAAATTTAAAGAACGCCGAAAAATTGGCAGAACAATTCGCTGGGCAGGCCCGCCCGTGGGATTCTCTTGGTGAACAACTGCAGACTGTTGACCTCGTAGTCAGCACGACCGGCGGCAATGAACCCATCATCACGCCAGATCAATTTTCCAGGATTCATCAAAACCGAGGGTCGCAAACATTATTTATTCTCGACCTGGCGATACCCCGTGATTTTCCGGCAGAGATTGCTAACTATGCCAATGTCTACCTTTTTACGATCGATGATCTCAAAGCCCAATGCGAGCAAAACAGACGCTCGCGTTCCAAGGAATGGCCCAAAGCCCAAAAAATAATTGAAAAAGCAAGCGACGAATTCATGACCGAAATCCATCGCCGGATGACGGGCCCAACGATTAAACGGGTGCGTGAACTGGCTGCGGAAATCAAAGATCATGAAATGACGCGGCTTTTTAACAAGCTGGAACCTACGGATCAA
>JAZABE010000015.1:0-5082 GCA_036137535.1 Planctomycetota bacterium
CAAGGTATTTTCAATCCTCAGAACTAACCCACACACCTGGATCAAGAATGCGGCGCAGGGTGGCTCCAGCCACCCCTATCAACCTACAGATGAAGAAATCGAAATCGCTTTCGCGGCGCGTGACTCAATTGGCGGCAACATCGTTGGGGTAGACATCCTGCAGGACCGCGATGGAAATTATTCTGTACTGGAAGTCAACGCCGTACCCGGTTGGAAACAACTGGAAGCGGCGCTCGACCTTAATATCGCCCGTGAAGTGATCACCTACATTTCATCATCACTCAAGCCAACGGCCCCATTCTAAACCACTCTGTCCCTACCGGTATCAACATCATTGGACTAGCGTGGACCGGAATGGTTAGACCGGTCAGCGCCGGCATTTTGGCCAGGCGTCGTAAACCGATATTGCTTGACGTCCTTGAGCCGTTTACCCGTCTCACGGTCAAAGGAATCGGCTGAAATTTTGGCAGGCACGCTGTCTCGTGTTTCTCGCGACCATTGAAGCAAGACACCCCTGAGACCGGATTCAACTGCCGTCATAGACTGCGTTTTGGCCAAATTATGCAGTTGCCATGGGTCTTCACTTGATTTGAACAGTTCAACACCCGCCCGAGGAGTAGCGAACACGTCTTTTTGAGGTCGAGTCAACTTCCCCTCGTCGCGAGCCCGAACCAGAGACCGATGAGACGGCGAACGAACGGAATCGGCTGGCCCCTGCCAGGCGCTTCCAGGACGATGATTGACAATGTACAAGTGCCCTCGAGCATCTCTCACCGAGCGGCCATGCGCTTCGTAGTCATGCCAATTGTGTTCTGAAAAAGCGTACCGCCGCACCGACTGACTTGCATCTCGAAAGATTGGCAACAAGCTAACTCCCTGAAAGGTTTTGGATGGCTTTGCGCCCGCTAGCTCAACCAAGGTCGGGGCGAGATCAATGGAACTCACCAGGCCATTCACTGGCAAACCTTTACCCTGGATACCGTCCGGCCAGTGGGCAACCAAAGCCGTCTTCATTCCTGAATCGTGAAGCCTGGTTTTGGCTCTGGGAAAAGGGCGACCATTGTCTGCCATTACTAAAATCAGAGTGTTCTCCAACAAGCCTTCCCGCCGCAATTGCTGAACCACTTGCCCAATATAGTAGTCAAACCGCGTGACCTCGTTGTAGTAAGAGGCCAAGTCTTGCCGAGTGGACAAATCATCAACCAAGTAAGGCGGCACGACCACCCGTTCGGCTTGATGTTTTTTTCCATATTCGGGTTTCCACTGGCGATCTGCATCCCAATCTCGGTGGGCGTCCGTTGAAGCAAACCAGAAAAAAAACGGCTTGTCTTTTGGCCGTTGCTGAAGTGTTGCAACCCATTTTCCTTCGGCACCGTGATTACCCGGAACCTGTCCATTATCGACAAGGTCAAACACGGTTTCAGGCACCTCGCCCGCCGCAGGTTTGTCGCGTCTCATATGATTCTTGCCGACCAAAGCCGTGTAGTAACCCGCGTCCCGCAATTGTTCAGGAAACCAGGGCAGGTGAGATGCAATGGGTAAATGCAGCTCGGCTGCCTTGCCGTTATTGTGAGGATACCGCCCGGTGACAATACTCGCCCGACTAGGACTACAGCTGCTGGCCGTCAAAAAGGCATTGGTAAATCGCAATCCGTTAGAAGCCAACGCGTCGATCGCTGGCGTGCGGGCAAACTGATTGCCATAACATCCATAATCATTCCAGCTCACATCGTCCGCGATGAACAAAATAATATTTGGCGGATTTTCCGCAGCAACCACCACCTGATAACTGACCCCAAATGCCAGCAAACCGATTAAAAATGATTTCATTGTTTCGCCCGTTGGATTTTTGTCATTTCACTCAGTTTGAAATTCTACCCTTTGAACTCGGCAGCGGACATCAACCCTCTGTTGTTTTTTTAATTCACCGCGTGGGGACTTTTGGCAACACTCAAACCCCACCTTTCAATAACCCGACTGACATCCACTCGAATTCAACTATTTTTTTACGATACCGTCGCAATTCTCGCATTGGCACAATTCCTGCAACACCAGAACGAAAAGCTACTGATACAGGAACAAACCATGCACGCTGGATACTTCATCGAACTGGCGACTGACCTCTCTTTTCACGCCAACCAAATCGTTTTTTTCCCCACAGACGAAATGGTCAAATCTAAAGATTACTGCGCCTTGGCCAAATCCAAACTAGATCACTGGAATAAAACGCTGGCAATTTTTCACGAAGATCTCACCGACAACACCGCAGCCCACGACTCCTGGGATGCCATCAAATGCCTCGTCGAAGAAATTTTGTGCACCGAATTTTTAGTCAGGGTCGCCTCGGCCGCATTCTTATTGAAAGACTCCCGGTTTCGAACCGAAATAAACACTCCGGTCGCCCGGGCCGTCTTCTTGTTTCACCTTGAAGCCCGAGTTAAAGCACTGGAACTGATTGAAATCGGATTAAAATCCCACAACGAAAACGCCCGATCTTTAAATGATTTGCGACACCGGCTGGAAAGTTGGTGCGATCTCTTACTTGGCTTCTTTCCCCCGCACATCGCCCGAGAATTTTCGTTTGACCCTTCGCGAAACCGCGCGTTCAATCTCGATCTGTCCGAAGAAACCCGGCAATCTCGTAAAAATGTTGAACGGTTGTTAAAGATTTCCGTTCGAGAATACATGCGAAAGCTGGTTAAACATCCGGCAGCGAACCCCACGCTAAATCGTAAATTTGCGGACCTGTTTGCGACACCCGATTCGGCATTCGACCCAGGAACCACTCCATTTGATTCCCAAGCCATTAACGACCTGACTGATGAAGCGGAACGCTGGATTGATGACTACCTCGCGGTCACGTAGAGGCAAAACCAGCTGGGTTCAAAAATTGGGTGGTTACCCCAACTACTTCAAGAGTAATTCCACGAGCTTCTCGGGAGCGGCCAACTCATCGCCATCCAGCACTATCGGCTCCACACCGCTGGCCATTCCCATCCCAGCGAGACCGTGAAAACGGCCTGACCCGGGAAAAAAATACGGATCGAAAACATCGTTTACCTCCAATGCTGACCGAGACGCCGGAGACATGAACAACCGGTTAATTGGGGGATTGTGCAATACGGCTGCGGCGGCACCAATCGAACCGGTTTGACCCAATCCCATCAGTGTGATTTTTTTGGGTTGGGGATCATGGTGATTCATCATTACCAACAGATTCAACAGATCATGGGTTCGCTGGGCAAAAACCGTATGGTTAAAGCCAAACGTATAGGCAGCGGCTTCCCGAGGATTTTCAACCTTGCGAGGGATCGGGCTTTTACTGCCTTCCAAAAACTCACCTTGGTAAATCAAATCCGGCGCAACCACGCTAAACCCATTTTTTACCAACGCCAAAACCCACGGCTTCGGCTCAACTGGGTTTTTGAATAGATCACCTTTACCCAAATCTGTCGTCACCAAGAGAACCTCCCCATTCCATTGCTTGGGATGCACAAACAACACCGGCAGGACTTCCGCATAGGCCTTATTCCGCACTACACCGCCAATGACAAAATAATCACCTCGATCGGTCTTGTTGGTTGCTTTAAATTCGACATCGGTTGCCTGAGGCGATGCCCTTTGGAAGACAGCCTGGAAGGCGTCTTGATAAAACTTTTTCCCAGCTGCAGGAACACTCACTAACGTTTTCAACTGTCGATCGACGTCCTGCTTCCACCAACTCAATAGACGTCTTTCAAAATCTTGGTCCGGTTTTGGACGGGGATGTTTTTCATCCCAAACGGTCAATTCACTCTTTGTTAGTCTGCGATAGCTCCGCTCCTGGGTCGAACCCGGCAACTTCAGGTGCTTCTTAAACCATTGATACATCGCGGTGCGGGAAACCTTGTTGTAATTGTGACCAAACTCGGTTCGATCAACCAGCATCACCTGATCGGCTGCACCATACAAGGCATAAAGTTGCTTGAGCTCTGGGAATCCCTTGGCCCTCATTTCCTTTGTCCAGTCGTTGGCCGCGGTGACGCCCATTGGCTTGGGAGCGAACAGCCCTGCCAGCTCGACATTTCCAGTGGTAACTCTTAACAGACTGCAATTTTCACAGGTACACCCCCCCTGCATTGCCGTCGAAACCATCACCGCCGGAAATGAAACTTTAACGCGTTCATCAATGGCGGCTAACAAAAAGGTCTGAGTCCCTCCTCCGCTGGCCCCGGTCACAGCCAATCGGCTTGAGTCCACCTCGGCCAACGTTTCTAAAAAGTCTAATGACCTTACAGAGTTCCACGTTTGCAAACCCACGACTGACTGCAAATGCCGCTCTGCCTGCGGGCTGAACAAGCCCCAATTTTCGGATTGGTTGTAACTCGCCCGTTGCTTGGCGAACCGATGGGCAAGTTCATACGACACCTGCACACTGTCGGCATAGCCAATCATGTCGTACTGAAACACCACGCATCCCATACGGGCCAAGTGGACACACCGGGCCTGAATCGGGTTTCGCGCGGCTTCCACATCCGACTCGGCTCCCTGCTCGATCTGTTGTTGGGCATTTTCCGATCCCGCATCGTAAAATCGCCCATTGGCCCAATGCCCATGGGGGCACAGCACACCGGGAAGCTTGCCTGTAAACCGGGTTGGCCGATACAAACTTCCGGTTACATAGAATCCGGGCATACTCTCAAAGACAACTTTTTCAACTGAATAATCACCCAGGACCTGTTTTCCATGGACCACAGCGTTCAGGGCAGTTCGCGTCGGCAAGGGAACCAATCCCAATGCAACTTTTACCTGGTGCCGCAATTGGCGGGCACGCACGGACCATTCCGCCACGGTTCGAGGTGGTTGAAAAGGAAAATAACCATTCAAATCTTTCAACGGCTTTAGCCGAGAATCAATCGGTTTTCCAGACAAGACCACTGGACCCTGCGACCAGAGCGAGATGGTCAAGCCCCAGCAAATCATTCCCCACACCCAAAATGCCAGTTTTGCTTTCATCTTGTAATCTACCCTTGGGATAATCTCGTGCCCGTGCGTCCGTTTGCCCTCTCATCATAACAGGATTTTCCACCGAAAACCGAATAC
>JAZABE010000016.1:0-22365 GCA_036137535.1 Planctomycetota bacterium
TACTCTCTTTTCCCCCCCAAGAGTCTTGCGGAAATAAAAAAACAAAAGAAAGAAACAAGGCAATAGGCATAGATTGGAAGCACATGGAATTTTCTCCAAAGTTATTCGGGAATGTTGACCGTTAGTCAGTGTCGGAAATGTCCAGATGTTTATTTCGAAAAATTAATACCTCGTAAGCTGTATGGAAAATGCGGTTGCAGCCGTGCATTGAGGTGTCGGCGGATGGCCCGGTGAATCGGTGGGGCATAGACTTTCACCAGTTGGTTAATCGCCTCAGGCGACCCGTTGCGCACGCCGGCCATAAGTTCAGTAAACTGATCATTGGCTGCTGGAACAGAATCCATCGAAACCACCCAATGGCAAATTACCTGGTGAAATAGCGGGGGCTATTCTAGCACTCCTCTCCAACTCAAACCGGTTAAAATCCTAGGGAAAGCAGGATTCTCAGCCGGTCAACCAAAATGAAGCCCAGAAGAGGGGCTTCACTGCGGATTTTAAAGTAAAAATAGGAAGAACAGGACAACAGCAGAAAAAGGCAGAGTGCGAAGGCTGTTTTGGCCGATCTTTGTTGCGTAGGACCACCATTTGGGAACGGTAGATGAATTGGCGCAAAGCCGGAATTTTGAGCGGACTGATTTTCTGCCTGGCAGGAGGCTATGTCTTTACGGATTGGTATGCTGTCATTCCGGAATCTTCGCAAGCAACTTATGTCGGACGAGAGTCGTGTGTTGCCTGCCACCAACAACAGGCAGACCTGTTTCATGGGTCCCATCATGATTTGGCCATGGACCTCGCCACTGACCAAACGGTTCTGGCGAATTTTGAGAATCAAAGCCTGACTGCTTTTGGCCAAGAATCGCGATTCTTCCGAGACGGTGAGAAGTACATGGTTCACACCGAAGGACCCGATGGGAAAATGACCGATTTCCAGGTGAAATATGTTTTTGGCGTCGAACCGCTTCAGCAATACATGGTTGAATTTGATCGACCCGCCGGGATGCCCGAACATGAACTGTCTCGCTTGCAAGTGCTTTCCTTGTGTTGGGACACCCAAAAGAAAAAATGGTTTCAGCTGCAACCCCCAGACGTCAAAGAAAAAATAGAACCCGGTGATCCCCTGCATTGGACCGGCCGCACGCAGTGCTGGAATACCAGTTGCGCCGATTGCCACTCCACGAACCTCCAAAAGAATTTTGACCTGAACCAACTGGTTTACCACACAACTTTTTCCGAAATCGATGTTAGTTGCGAAGCCTGCCATGGACCCGGTAGCCATCATGTAAAACAGGCAAACAGCTGGTCGCTATTCTGGGACCGGAAACAAGGGTACGGACTGGCCCGGCTTAAAGGCGAAGATGCCACGGCCCAAATTGAAACCTGTGCCAAATGCCATTCCCGCCGAGGAGGGATTCAGGAAGGGTTTTGCGGTGGGCAGGCTTTTCACGATTTCTATACCAATGAACTGCTCAGTGAACAGACCTATCATGACGATGGCCAGATTAAGGACGAGGTTTATGTTTATGGATCGTTCCTGCAAAGCAAAATGTATCACAAGGGAATTCGCTGCACTGACTGTCATGATCCCCATTCCGCCAAAGTCAAGTACGACACCAACCAGCTGTGCACCTCTTGTCATGCTCACCCGGCTGGGAAATACGATGTGCCCAGCCACCATCGTCACAAGGAGGGGTCGACTGGCTCCCGCTGCGTAGAGTGCCACATGCCCGAGACCACCTATATGGCCGTTGACCCTCGGCGTGACCATAGCCTGCGGATCCCTCGACCTGACTTAAGCGTCCAACACGGGACCCCAAATGCGTGCACTCAGTGCCATATTGATGTGACCAAGTTGCCCAAGCCAGAACAGAAGTTGCTCGAGGGAAAGCAGTTGCTGGATTGGCTTAATCTTGCAGAATCCAACGAAGTGGTTGCCAAGGAGATCAGTCGACTCGACGCCTGGGCACAGGAGAACGTTTTAAAGTGGTATGGATCTGAAAAACAGACGCCGCACTACGCGGAAGTGTTTCAGCAGATTCGCGCAGAAGGCGGTAACCTCAAAGCCTATGAACGATTGCGGCAAATGATCTCCGATCGGAAAACGGCGGATATTGTTCGTGGAACCGCGGCGGTTGAGCTCGGTAGAAACACGGAGGCACTTCAGCGGGTGGTGAACCGGGCTTTCTTAGGATCGGAGAAAGAAATAATGAGCCCGGTGCTGAAGCAGTTGCAAGAGGAGCAAAGCCCGATGGTCATTCAAGGGCTCCTGCAGACCCTCGAACTGGAAATCACTTCGATTCTCAATGCGACCTGGAAGTACCAGGCGTTTGACCGACAAGGTCGTCCGAGTTTTGAAGGTGTTGTTGGACCGCTATCCAATTACGTGAAGACCTTGATGGACCTACATGACCACCCGCGGCGAATGGTGCGGATTGAAGCTTCCCGGGTGTTCCTGCGGGTTCCGGCGACGGTTCGAAACCGAATCTTGGATAGCAAACAACTCGTCAAGCAGGACTTGGTTTTCCAGGAGCTGATTGCCTCAGTCAAAAGTAACCAGGAACGAGGCAGCGCGTTGCTCGCTCTGGGTTCGATTTATCAGCTCAAGGCAGAGGTGAGTGTGGGCGAACGGCCCACTGCGGACCCGGTCCGCTTGAAAGAATCGGACAAATACTTCAAATTAGCAAGGCAAGCCTACCGCGATGCGATCCGGGTTGCCCCCAGTGAATCGGGCGCACGAGGGAATCTGGCGGCGATGGGCGATCAGCTACTGGAACGACTCAACCAGGAGCGGCAGAGGATCGATCCCAAGAAAGATTCTGCCAAGCTGATGCGATTGATTCAACAAATGGAGACCATCGAAAAAGAATCAGCCCAACTGAGGAAGTCAGAGTTAACTGTTCTTGGCGAAGAAGCCAAGCGGGCGATTGCTTCAAACGTGGGAGCCGGGGTGATCGACCGGTACGCGATGGCTCTCTATGTCGATGGGCAGGTAGATGAATGTGCCAATCAACTTCGAAAAGCGGTTGAATTGGCGCCAGAAGATCCGATGATCGTGTTACACTTCACGTTAGTTCTGGAAAAGCAGGAAAAGTTCAAGGAGGCGTTGGAGTTTGCCAACCGATTGTTGAGACTGGTGCCCAAAGACCCTTCTTATCGATTGATGCGAGACAACTTGCAAAAAAAAGCCAACCAGTAGGAAAGATGTCCAAGACGTACAAAGTCGCCGGCGTTCAAATGAATGTTGAGCTGGCTAAGGTTGATTCCAACCGAAATAAGATACTGAGTCACTTTAAGACGGCCACCGCGAACGGGGCGGACCTAACCGTTTTTCCAGAATGCGCGACGACGGGCTACTGCTTTGATTCCCTCGAAGAATCCTTGGGGGTGGCCGAATCTTGTGACGGGGAGACGTGCCAGCTGTTTGCCGAAGCTTGCCGGCGTACCGGCCGGCACATGGTCTATGGCTACCTTGAGAACCAGCGCGACACACTCTACAACAGCCTGAACCTGGTGGGCCCCACAGGTCTTGTGGGGACCTATCGAAAAATCCATTTACCTTTTCTCGGGGTGGACCGATTCACCACTAGCGGGGAAACATTCCGGGTTTATGATCTGGGCTGGGCCCGGGTCGGTCTTCATATCTGTTACGACGGGTCGTTTCCTGAAAGCGGTCGCTGCTTGGCACTGCAAGGCGCTGATCTCTTGGTGCTGCCTACCAATTGGCCCCCCGGCTCGCTTGCGGCCGCAGACGTGGTGCCCAATGCTCGTGCGATGGAAAACCACACTTATTTTATGTCTGTCAATCGCGTCGGTCGCGAACGGGGATTTGACTTTATCGGGAAAAGCAAAATCTGTGATCCCGATGGCAGAAACCTAGTTTTTGAAGATCATACGGAAGAAACGGTCTTCTATGCCGAGATTGATCCCCTCGTTGCTCGAGAGAAAAAACTCGTACGCGTACCCGGAAAACACGAGATCGACCGGTTTGAAGATCGCCACCCGGACAAGTACGCTACTATTACTGCACAAAATATTACTGCACAAAAACCATAACTCCATTCCCCTTGTTGTAGAGAACCATGACGTTACAGAAATCCCTTTATTCGACTTTAATGATCACCCTGTTAGCGCTTCCCCTGGGTGTTAGCCCCGCTCAAGGAGATGATGGCTACAAGCCACTGTTTGACGGGAAAACGACCCAAGGCTGGAGAGGCTATTTCAAAGAAGCGGTGGGCAAGGGTTGGAAGGTGGTCAATGGTGCCCTGGTGTTTGACGGATCCGGCGGCGGAGACATCGCAACGGTTAAGGAATACGGGAATTTTATCCTGAAGTTTGAATGGAAAGTCGAGGCTGGTTCCAACAGCGGTTTAATGTACCGAGTATCGTTGGGAGATCGGGCGCCTTATTTTAGCGGCCCTGAATACCAGATACTCGATGACTCAAAACACCGGGACGGGAAAAACCCAAAGACCTCCGCGGGATCTTTGTATGCCCTTTACGAGCCCAAAGGCAAAACCTTGTCGAAGGTCGGCCAGTGGAATACTGGCAAGATCATGCTCAACGGTTCAAAAGTGGAACACTGGGTCAATGGCAAAAAAGTCGTGGACACGGACATGTCAACGGATCAATGGAAAACCAAAGTTGCCCAAAGCAAGTTTGCCAAATGGGAAAAGTTTGCGAAAAATTCTTCGGGGCACATCGTGCTCCAAGATCACGGTGATAAGGTCTGGTACCGCAACCTAGAAATCAAGGTGCTCGAGGACTGAGCCACCCCCGTAAACTGCCAATCATCGGTTCAACGGTTTCCCCACTTTGAAGCGCTTGTTTTATGAACGTCGACAAATCCAGCGAAAAAGTGCGAAATATGTTTGGGCAAATCGCGCCCAAGTATGATCGCATGAACCACTTGCTGTCCATGAACGTTGACCATTATTGGCGGTGGTACACAGTTCGAAAACTGAAGCCAGTTGCCGATCTGCCGATCCTGGATGTGTGCACGGGCACGGGAGACTTGGCGATCAGTTTTTATAAAAAAACCGGGGGCACGGCCGAGGTGGTCGCGACGGATTTTTGTCCGGAAATGTTGGAATTCGCGGAAAAAAAACAAAAGAAATTTCCGGCGGATCGCCGCATTCGTTTTCTGGAGGCCGACACCCAGGAATTGCCCTTGGCCGATGACACTTTCCAGATTGTCTCGGTTGCGTTTGGGTTGCGAAACGTTGCGGATACACTCGCCGGCCTGAGAGAGATGGTGCGGGTTTGTCGTCCCGGCGGCACGGTTGCTGTTCTTGAATTTACCCTGCCCCGGCGGCAGCCGATCAAATATCTGTACCAGTGGTATTTTCGAAACGTGCTACCCCGGATTGGCCAGTGGTTTGCCAGCAACGATGCTCAAGCCTATGAATATTTGCCGGAAACCGTTGGAGAGTTTCCCCAGTACCAGGAGTTGGCCAACCTCATGACAGAGGCGGGCTTGAAAGACACAATTTTTATCCCGTTGACCTTTGGAATCGCCACACTTTATCTGGGGACGAAACCATGAAACCACTCGTTGTCGCAATCACTGAAGCCGGTAGCACAGTTATGCCAGCCATGCCAGGCTGGTACCATGGTGTTCAGTCAATTCAGGATCTGATCGATTTTGTTGTGGCGCGAATTCTCGATCAGTTTGACATCGGGAGCCAGTTGATTCATCGCTGGGGAGACCCCTCATAACGCCCCTCGGACTTGGTGCGGTTGCTGGAACGCAGTGCGAGCTTAATCCAGCGATGCGATAGTCCCATCGAGACCGCCCACAGCATCAAACAGTCGAATTGTTTGGCTTACAACTCCCGGATCGTGAACCCGGATGACTTGGATGGCCTGCCGGGCCAGTTCAACCGCTACACCCGCAGTGGCAGCCTCCCGATCACATTCGGGGTCGCCTAGGACTTTCGCGAGAAAGCCTTTGCGGGAATGGCCAACAAGGATTGGACACTCCAAGTCGTGAAATCGCCCACATTGAGCGATCAGCTCTAAGTTGTGCTGATGGGATTTTCCAAAACCGATTCCGGGGTCAAGACAAATGCGCTGCGGGCTGAGCCCCCGATCCAGCAGAAATTGTTTTCGGTCTAGGAGGTAGTCAAAAATTTCATCGACAACGTTTTCGTAAGCCGGTTGGTCCTGCATGGTCTGTGGGTTGCCCTGCATGTGCATCGCACAGACACCTGGCTGAAATTCACTGGCGACGTTGATCATTTGAGGATCACCTTCGAGGCCGGTAACGTCGTTGATGATTTCCGCTCCGGCGGCAAGGCATTCTGCTGCCACTTTGGATTTGGAAGTATCAATCGAAACGGGAACCCGGGTCTGGGAGGCGATTCGCTCCACGGTTTCGACAACGCGACAGAGTTCCTCGGCTTCGGAAACGGGCCGCGAATAGGGTCGAGTGCTTTCTCCTCCCACGTCAATAATT
The DNA here is from genome assembly GCA_036137535.1 of Planctomycetota bacterium. Taxonomy (GTDB): domain Bacteria; phylum Planctomycetota; class Planctomycetia; order Pirellulales; family Pirellulaceae; genus JABAAE01. Next base: position 6,452 of record JAZABE010000016.1, read on the forward strand.
CCCGCGCCGGCATCCACTAATTGCAACGCCTGGTCTACCGCGGCATTTTTTTCGAGGTAGTTGCCCCCATCGGAAAAGCTGTCGGGGGTCACATTGACAATGCCCATGAGTACGGGAATTCGGCCGAACGAAAGTTTTTGGGTTTTGAGTTGCCAGTGGTCTGCTGTTCCGGAATACTCGTTTTGCAAGGGTCTCATGGTGAATCGTCAAAAATCAGCCGGTGGTCGAGCAAAGTGGTTCAACAGGATCATTGCCGTTAACAAAATCCATCCAATCCAAGGTGTTACGGAATGCCCCAAGTCCTCGGCCTTGGCCCGGTGAGGGGCAAAGCCAAAAAATAGATCGAACGGTTTCCAGAACAGGATCAGGAAACAGGGGAGAGTGATCACCAAGGTATACATCAAAATCTGCCAGGGCGGAACCTTGGGGGTTTCGACCATGAAAAAAACCGATAGCCCTGCGATCGGGATGCACAAAAACGGCAATAAGTTCTTGATGAAGGTCATTCGCTAGATCTCAATTGTCTCAGGAGGTTGTCGGCCAAGGTTTGCAGCCCCTGTTGGGTGGCTTGAATCGCTGCATCAACCAGTTGCAGTTGACGCATCGTAAACAACTGAGGCTGGTCGACAGCAGGATCCTCGGGCACAGCGAATTGCTTGAGGCGTTTTAACAATTGATCGATCCCCTGTCCCTGGATGGCATCGGTCAAGAGGATCCCTGGAAATTTACGCTCAACACTTTGTTTTTGTTCAGAATCGAGAAGGTCGGCTTTGTTGAAAACCTTGATCACGGCGTTCGAATGACCAAGGGAGGCGGGGGGGGTGGAGTCGAGTTCGGCGATCGCGGATTGCAGCCCTTGGTCCGGGGAAACAACGTGCAGGACGAGGTCTGCCTTGCGCAGTTTTTCTTGGGCCATTTCCACGCCTAGGGTTTCGACGATGTCAGCAGGTTCCCGCAGGCCGGCAGTATCTGAAAGCTCGAAGACCCAGCCTTCGATCGTCGTCGTTTCAGAGATAATGTCACGGGTGGTTCCCGGTTGATCAAAAACAATGCTCCGGGAGTATCCTAGGATTTGATTGTTGAGACTGCTCTTGCCAACATTGGCGGCACCGGTCAACACGGTCGCAACGGGTCGCGACAAAAATTGACCCACTTGGAATGACTGACTGAGTGCTTTCAGTTCGGGCAGCAACTGGGGGGCGCCTTCCAGGTCGATCAAGCGATCGACCTGTGTTTCCAAGCAACCGTTTCCCAAGTGCAAAAAATACTCGGCAATCTTATGGGTTTGAGCATTGAGTAGCCCCAGTTGCAGTTCTCGTTTCAGCTCGGTTGCCTGCTCGAGGATTTGCTTGGAATTCCAGTGAATCAGGAATCCGATGGACTCCAGCGACAACAGGATTGCTTTGATAGGGGCCGCCCCGCCGTGACAATGAATGTGCATTTCCGAAGTTGAAACAGGCGTAACGACCAGCTCTTCGGCAGTTCCTTGGAGATTGAGCCAGTTGCCGACGACGATTTTTCCCCTGCCAAATTCAGAAATCGGCTTCCCCGAGACTGATTTAAAAAGTGAGTCAAATTCATCAAAAGACTGAAAACCGGTCACCCGAATCGTAGCAATCGCGCTGCGACTGGGCGGGGTAATACAGGTTGCGATTCGGTCTGCTGTATGCAAAGAACAGGTTCACCCAAAAAATGAGGTAATCAAACCCTGCCAAAATATTAACGCGACAGGGCTTTCAAGAAAGCCACCAGGTGTTTTTTATCGGCTTCTGTCAGGTTGAGTTTTTGCATCTTGGGATCCAGCAAGGTGTCGCCGGGAGCCCCGCCTTTGGAGTAAAACTCGACAACGGCTTCCAGGGATTGAGCGCTACCGTCGTGGAAATAAGGTGCGGTCAAAGCCACGCCCCGCAACGTGGGTGTTTTGAACTTGAAACTGTCCTTGATATCTCCAGAAATTTCAGCAAGGCCGCGATCTCTTGTTTCGGAACCGAAGCTGACGCCCGTGTTGTGAAATTCTTCGTCTGAGTAATTGGAGCCCGAGTGACATTTCCAGCAGCCACCTCGACTTTCATAAATCCAGAGTCCTTGTCGTTCCTCGTCGGTGAGTGCTCCGTAGTTCGCGGACTGGAACTGGTCAACCGGAGAGTTCCCCATCAGTAATGCCCGTTGAAAAGCTGCCAACGCTTTGGCGAGATTGGTGGGCGACACTGGGTTGTCCCCTCCAAAGGCTGCCTGGAACCGTTCCACGTAATCCGGATTGTTTTTAATTCTTTCGAGGGCGGCTTCAATAGAGCTGCCCAATTCGGTTTCATTTTCAATCGGCTTTAGGGCCTGTTCCTCGAGAGAGGCAGCACGCCCATCCCAGAAAAAAGTTTTGCCGTAAGCCCGGTTTAACAGCGTGGGAGAATTCCGTTTGCCAGTTTTCCCCCCGATCCCGATCGCGAGCTTGTTGTTCGAAGCAAACCCAAATTCCGGTTGATGGCAGCTGGCGCAGGAGATCGAATTGTTCTCGGAGAGAATGGGATCAAAAAAGATCTTTCGACCGAGGGCCACGACCTCTTGGGTCAAAGGGTTGTCCGGGGTTTGTAGACGGGCATCCAGGCCATCGGGAATTGTTTTTAAGTCCAATTGGGCTGGCAGGGTGTCCTTGGGAACCACTGGGAGTTTCGGGTCATCATCGTCTTTCTTTGGATTTGGCGTTGGATCGTTGACAAACAAACCCAAGGAACTTCCAATCAAAGCGGCGTTCAGGACGAAGATCAATCGTATCATTTCAATAGCTCGCGGGGACTTCGAGATCCTTATAAGCTATCCGAAAATGATCTTCGTTGCAGCGATGCCAACCGGGTAAAATGTCAAACTAAACCAGGAGATTCAAATGGACCTGCAATTAGAAGGTAAAGTCGCCCTTGTGACGGGAGGAGCAAAAGGGATTGGCAGGGCCGTGGTCGAGAGTTTTTTGACTGAAAAAGCAAACGTTTTTTTCGCGGACCGGGACGAATCGGCAAGCCAAGAACTTGTTGCAGCGATCGGTGAAAAAGGAAACCTTGGTTATTCAGCCGGTGACTTAACAGTGGAATCCAATTGTGAAAACTTGATTTCCCAGGCGATGGCTCGTTTTGGGCGAATTGACATCCTGGTGAACAATGCTGGGGTCAATGACAGCACTGGGTTCGACTGTTCAGTTGAGAAGTTTCTCGAATCCTTGCAGAAAAACCTGATACACGTTTTTTCAATCACCCGACTCGCCTCACAGGAGCTTCAAAAAAACGGGGGATCCATTGTGAATATCAGCTCAAAAGTGGCGGTAACTGGTCAAGGGGGGACCACTGGCTATGCGGCCGCTAAGGGTGCCGTGAATGCGCTGACCCGTGAATGGGCCGTGGAATTCGCCGATTCGGGTGTCACCGTAAATACGGTGGTTCCCGCGGAGTGCTGGACGCCTTTGTATGAAAACTGGGTCAATTCTCAGGGCGATCCGGAAAAGGTCAAGAAAAGCATCGCGGACCTTGTGCCGTTGGGTCGTCGATTTACCAGTCCCCAAGAAATCGCTGATGCCACGGTTTTTCTCGCGTCACCCCGATCGGGACACACAACAGGACAAATCCTGTTTGTGGATGGTGGGTACACACACCTTGATCGCAAGTTGTCCGCCGACACAGGGGTTAACTGGTCGGATTAGTGTGCTGGAGAACGGGTTTCGGGTTTGTTCTGCAACACCAGGGCCAGACTCGTTTTGCGGGAGCCCAGCTTAGTGGGCCAGGGCAAGTCCCCCAACGGCACGACCTCGATCCTGTTGTTTTCGTCCGCCAGTCGGCTGGCCGCCAGTAGCGGTCCAGGAATGACCGAACCGTTTGACCACAGTGGCTTGAGTTCCGGAAAAAAATCATGGAGCAAAATAACGCCACCCGGATTGAGCAACTGCATCGCTGCCGGGATCTCCTGATAGGTTGTTGTGGCTGAATGGTCGCCATCCAGAAAAATCAAATCATAAGAGTCGCGGTGTGACTTCAAGAATTCAAGTGACTTGCCGGTTTGAAATTCGACGAAATGTTCACAGCCAAGTTCAGTGATCATCGACTTCGGCGATTGTTTTGAGCCGTGATCCAGCCAGGGCTTTAGTTCTTGGTGGTTAACGTCAACTCGATCGACACTAACCAGTCGGACCGGATTGGCCGCCAGGTCGTTGGATTCACCCTGGTGTTCCAAAGCAGCTGCAAAATGACAAGTGGAAGCTCCAATGTGTGTTCCAATTTCGAGGACCGACTTGACCCCCAGTCCGCAAGTCAAATAAAAAATGGCTCGACGATCTCCCGGGTTGACTCCACCCGTCATGTCGGGGATCTCGAATCGTGACAATCGGGTAGAAGCCCTCTGCCAGTCGGGTGAGTTGACCCCCGAGTTGAAAATGTCATAGTCAAGAAAGGCTGAAAGTTCCAGCAAGTTGTGGGTGTGACAGATTGCCGGTGGCAGCTGTTCCAGTGAGCGACGCTGCCGGTTGAGCAAAATTGTTTGCCGCCACGGTTCAGGAAGCAAGCGGGATAGGAAAGGTTTGAGATTCATGGATTTTCCGGTTCCCGGCAGGTCAGTTGTGGAAACTTACAGAGGTATAGTATAAGGAGTCAAGGTAATCCGAGAAGAATGATGGAACTTGCGGTTTCCGACAACCGAGACGATCCGTTTGGTTCGGCGTCCCGGCCCTGAAGCGGTTCAGGCTGATCACGGTGATCGGATCCCGCTGCAAGTGAAAAGCCGAAAAAACAGCATGGAACAGGAGACCCGTGAACCTTAATTCACCCATTGTCGAGATCGCCAGTGCCCAAAATTCGAAAATCAAGGAAGTTGTCCGACTACGAACCGAGAGGCAAAGAAGGAAACAAAACAGGATTCTGATCGATGGTCTACGCGAGATCAGCCGTGCCATTCGGGCCGGATTTAACATCGAGGAGATTTTTTTCTGCGGCGATCCCCTTTCGGCGAATTCCAGCCAAGAAATGAGTGCCCTGTTAAAAAGCAATGCAGTAAGGGGCTACCAGCTTTCCCGATCCGCGTTTGAAAAAATCGCCTATGGAGATCGCAATGAAGGGGTGGTCGCGATCGCGATTCCCAGAGAGCGTCAACTGAATGAATTGGAGCTCGGTGCCCTTCCTCTGTTGGTGGTGCTGGATGGAATCGAAAAACCCGGCAATATCGGCGCGGTGTTTCGAACAGCTTCTGCGGCGGGCGTCGATGCGATTTTGGTTTCCAATGAAGTCTGTCACCCGTTTAACGCCAACGCTATCCGGGCCAGCTTGGGCACCGTTTTTGAGGTACCGTTTGTGTCAACTTCCCAGCCAGAAATAGCCGGGTACTTGGATGCAAAAGGTGTCAGTGTTGTCACAACCCGTGTAGATGCCAGAAAGAATTATTATGATTGTGACCTGACTGGGCCGGTGGCCATCGTCATGGGCAGTGAAGCGAACGGTGTTGCTAAAGAGTGGCACAGCTGCGATTCAATTGGAATTCCCATGGATCGATCGGTGGACAGCCTGAACGTTTCCGCGACAGCAGCCATCGTTTCTTTCGAGGCAGTTCGCCAACGCAATCGATCGCCTGATTAGGTAGCGGGTTTCTCTAGGGTGCCAATGGAAACGTCGCAGGTGTTGGCCCCAAAATCGGCGAGGAGTTGCCGGTACCACATCATTGATCTTGCCGTACGCCCGGGCAGTTGTTGGGTTCCCCAGACGACGGATAGCGTTGTTTGGGTGTCGGGTCCGGTTTTGGTTCGCTGGGAGTCTTTGACCGCGTTGGCACAGGCACCGTGTTGGTCAAAAAGTGATAACAGTCCGCCAATCTGGATTTCCTGACCGGAAGGGTTAAAGATATAAGAAGCACCATTCGGTGCTACTTTGATTGCCAGCGGCTCAGCCATTTGATCAAGGTCAACAACACTGATGGGCAAGCCGCTGTGGAGGCTGACGATATTGCAGAAATCAACAGCCGGGTTGATCGAAGCAAGTTTTTGCTCGGATGCCGCGCGGAGTAAATATTCTGCTGCCGGCTTGTTGCGTCCGGTCGGCTTAAAACCGTTTTGCCGCAGCAGCTCGCGAATCGCCGAACGGATTTCATCACTCGGTTGCAGAGGCGAGCTAGCTTCCAGTGAAAAACCCTGCGCAAACTCAGTGCTCGAAGAGAGGTTCCCGAGGGAGTTCTGAAATCGTGTCACAAAGACGGCGGCATCTAGCAACGCGTGATTTTCAAGATTCAGCACAATCTTCATCTAAGCCCCGATCCCTTCTGACGTCGATGGCAGCCACAAAACCAGCAAATCAATCGCTACGACCAGCAGCAGGCCGATGCTGACAATGGCGTTGATGTTAAAGAATGCGACATTGATTTTGGTCAGATCTTCACCAATCTCCCGGACGACAACCCGGTGAATTTCGGCTAACGATCTAAGAACACATGCTTCGGGAAAAAATCCCGAATTTGGATTAAGCGGTCCAGGTTTGGATGAATCGAGTCTACCGAGAGACGGTGGTTAAAGAACAGGGCAAGGCAGTTTTTGTCGATTTCCACTTGGAGGTCCTGGTGGTCAAGGAGGTAGTCTATCATTTGTGGGTTGCAAATGTCGTAGGCAAATTTTTTGTCAGCACAACGCACCACGAATTTTTTTGAAAATTCGGCGGATTCAAAATCGATATCATCGCATCCAAACCACTGGGCGACTTTGGAGAAAAATCCCTCCCGGGAAATAACCAGTTCCGGGAAGCTGTGTTCCATTTGCAGAATAAAAAAGGAAAAATGGTGATGGTGGGTTTTTCGATGGTTCTTGGAGTTTGTGGATTGTGTTTCATAATGGTAATCAAAGACTAGAATGGAATGCCCTCGGTAATTTCCGCTGATCGCGTTGGAGGCATAGCGATTGGAGCCTTTTGCGAGCTTGTTCAAAAATTCGAATCGAGAAGCAACCCCGCCGTCTCGGCCTGGCTTGTAATCGAGTTGCAATGTTTCCGCCAGAGTCGCCATGGCCTCCCGCCGCTTTTTTGCCCAGTAAACGGAATAAATGGCACTTCCAATCGTCAGGAGGGCAATGATAGCAATCAACCAAATTAACATGGGTTCAAAGTTTCGGTCGGGTTGGCTTGTTTCTTGAGCAACGAATTAGAGTCTTGGCCAGTCGACTGGATTCAAGCGAGATTGCAGCAACAATAGATCTAATCGTCACCCCATCATAGTATTCGTATGCCAAAAGAGCATCCGGTTTCCATGATTTAAATTGAAATCCAGACATGAAGAAAAATATGGGTCCCTCCTGGAATGCCAGGGTTGGCGATGAGTTTCAGCAAGATTATTTTCAGGAACTGGAAGCCTTTGTTGACCAAGCCCGTCAAGGAACCACCGTCTTTCCGGGAGAAGAGGATGTTTTCCGGGCTTTTCAGTTGACCCCGCTGGACCAGGTAAAAGTTGTGATTCTGGGTCAAGATCCTTACCATGACCATGGGCAGGCCCACGGCTTGTCGTTTTCGGTACTGGAAGGCAACCGGCACCCGCCGTCACTGAGAAACATTTTTAAGGAACTCGCAAACGACTTGGGGTTCACGCCTCCCCGTTCAGGGAATTTGGGACAATGGGCCCAGCAAGGTGTGTTGCTGTTGAACACGGTTTTGACCGTAGAGGCTCACCGCCCCCATTCGCACCAGAAGCGGGGTTGGGAGGTGTTCACCGATAAAATTATCTCAGTCATTGGCGGTCGTAACCAGCACACGGTTTTTGTGCTCTGGGGAAGGCCCGCTCAAACCAAGGAAAAACTGATCGACGGGACAGTGCATACGGTGATTAAATCTCCACACCCGAGTCCACTTTCGGCAAGCCGGGGTTTTTTTGGCAGTAAGCCGTTTTCCCGGTCGAACCAGGCTTTGAAGGAAAACGGCCAAAAACCGGTCAACTGGCGGCTGTGATTTTCAGGAATAACATCCTGGTTTTTCGGCTGCTGGCGAGTGGATTCAAAACCGGTTGAGTTTTGTTGGGGGTGATACCATTGGATACAGCCCAGAGGGCTGCAGGGAGTCGGCTGCAGTGGTTAGAATTTTAGGCAATGGCGGAGCTAGGCTATCTTCGTTATTCACCCGGCATCCTGCTCCAGTTTTTTCAACAGCCCATTCTCCACAGACTCATGAACGCAACCTTTATTTCAATTCCTGCCCACGCGAAAGCCTGGTCGGCGGTGATCTCCTGTGCGGTTTTCTGGATGACAGCGGGTTACTCACGGGCAACGGATCCACTGCCCCAAAACGAAGGGAAGCCATTCGTTTCCCAAAAAAACAGGAAATCCAACCGGTCGCAGCCTGCGGATTTCGCAAACCAATGGCACCAATGGCGGGGACCCGATGCGAATGGCGTTTCCAGAACGGCGCGACCGCCAGTCTCTTGGAGCGAAGAGCGGAATATTAAGTGGAAAGTTGCCATCGAGGGAAATGGAAGCGCCTCACCGATTATCTGGAACAACAAGGTTTTTTTACTCACTGCTACTGACACTGGCGAGGTTGATCCTTCGAGACCGCGACCCGAGGATCAGCCGGAGCGCGTTTTTGGGATCAAGCATCCGAACACGTTCTATAAGCTGGTGGTGCTTTGTTTGAACCGAACCAATGGCAAGGTGCTTTGGCGCAGGGAAGCCCGCAAGTATGTACCGCATGAAGGGCATCACCGGGATAACGATTTTGCCTCAGCAGCTCCAGTGACGGATGGCCAACGGCTTTATTGTTGGTTTGGTTCGGGCGGCTTTTACTGTTATGACCTGGAGGGCAAGCAGCTTTGGCAAAGGGATCTTGGCAGAGCCTCTGTTGGAGCGAGTCTGGGCGAAGGCTGCCCACCGGTTGTCTTCGAAGGCAAAATAGCGGTTGTGCGAGATCATTCTCGCAAGTCCTCGGTTGAGGTGCTTGATGCAAAAACGGGAAAAACACTTTGGAAGAAAGAACGTGATGAACCGAATGCCTGGGCGACTCCCAGCATTGTCAAACGCAACAAAACGGTGCAGTTGATTACGGCAGCATCCCGTTTTGTTCGCAGCTATGATTTGGGTACCGGGGAGCTGATTTGGCAATGCAGCGGTTTGACAGGCAATGTGATCCCTTGCCCGATCGTAGAGGGCGACATGGTTTTTTGCATGAGTGGCTACGAGGGCTATTCGCTGTTGGCGTTGCCGCTGGCAGAAAAAGGGGATTTTTCAGAAGCCGGAAAAGTGATCTGGAGCAAGAATCGGGGCACTCCCTATGTTCCTTCTCCCGTTCTTTACGATGGCCTGCTTTATTACACACAATCCAACCAGGCGATTCTCTCCGTGGTTCAATCGAAAGACGGCAAAGAGGTTTTTGCAAGACGCCGGCTTCCCGGACTCAAGGACCTCTATGCTTCCCCGGTGGGCGCCGAGGGAAAAGTTTATTTCACCGGACGGGATGGCACGACAGTTGTGATTGCCCGGTCCGATGAGTTCAAAGTTCTCTCCACCAACCGGCTGCAGGATCGTATTGATAGCTCCGCGGCATTGGCGGGCCGGCAGTTATTTCTGCGGGGTCAAAGGTTTTTGTATTGTATCGAGGAAAATCAGTGATCCGGGTTTAGCGTTTTTGGGCCAAGGTGGACGTTTGCGGGTCTTAAGAACAAGGTCATCCAGATTCAGCGCTGTTGTGACTTGCCGTCAGCCGGTCTGTTCCGTATTGGAGGGCCTGGGCGCGTCACAGAAGGCTGATCGCCACCGCCTTATGATTTCCATCGGCTGGGCGTAGCTTCGTTTAACAAAAGAGGATTCCGCCGCAGCTGGGGTTACAGCTCATAGACCTGATCGATTTCGAAAGACTTGGCATTTCTTGGCTTGATTGTTGCCGCGCGAATTTGGGGATCATGGTCAAAGAAAAGCAAGGTTTGTTCTTGGGCAATTTGATTCAAGAGTTTGAATTTTTTTCGCCGGACATCGATTTGGCAAGTGTCGTAGGCCATCGTCCAGAAAACATTTAAATGGGCGGCTGTCGGGCACAGATCGCCTAGGTACACCCCGTTTTGAGTCTCGGTCTTGATCCAGATTGTCTGGTGCCCTGCGGTGTGCCCTCCGGTTTGAGCGACCTGAAGACCTGGCAGGAGTTCAGAGTCACCCTGAACCACCCGGGAGTTTGCATTTTCCCTCAGGAAGATCATCTCATCCAGATGGTAATTTCCTTCGAGCTCCTGGAGATTCTCCGTGGCGTCAGCGATTTCCTGTTCTTGGAAAACATGGACAGCGTTCGGAAAGCAAAGCTCGAGTTGTCCCGCGCTGTTTCTGGTGGTTGCACCCCCCGCGTGATCAAAGTGAAGATGTGAAAAGATGACGTGGGTAATCGATGCAGGGCTAATGTTGAGGGCTTGAAGGTTTTCCGTTAACGATCTGGAATGTGTGGCATCGAGGTGGGCCTTTTCTTTCTCCGGAAGTTTTGTCCCAAAACCCGTGTCACATAAAGCCAGAATCCCCGGGGACTCGATCAACAAGCAATTGGTTTCCAGTGGAATCCGGTTCCACTCATCGGGAGCGGCGGCTTGGCTCCAAAGCGGCTTGGGAACAACCCCAAACATTGCACCGCCATCGAGCCGGAACTGCCCCCCGCTAACACTGCGAAGACTGAAATGACCTAGTTGCAAGTTTTCTCCGCTTCCTCTTTTAGGGTCCGGCGCCAAAACTGGAAATCACTAGGCCCATTCAAAGCCGGTCGTGTTTTTGATTCGATCCTCAAAGCTTCCCAACAGCCCGCCAATGACGTCCCATTTTGTCGGCCGACGAACCTCGATGTCGCCATGTTCATTGATGCGCACGACCGATTCTTCATTGACGCCCGCACTTTCCAGGTCAGTGATATGCAGTTCACCATCATTGATGATCTCGTTGAGCTTCTTGCCCGTCATTTCAATAAATTTCATTTTGACCTCGTGTTCCTGTCAACTAACCGACTTGCATCTTAGCAGGTTAAAGAAAAGAGGGATATCTCCGGAACCCCAGAATATCAGGGCAAGCAGGGTCTTTCCGCCTGTGGGATTCCTGGAATCGAGTGGGACAGCAGCCGGTCTCATCTTTAAAACAACGGTTACTGAGTTTAACCTTGAAGAATGTCGACACCCCTGAATTTGATTCCCGACGCACCCATCACCAACCCTTCTTTTGACCGGTTGGACCGGATGTCGTTTGTGCGATCCTTTGCCGAAGCGATTCGGGCCGCAAAGGGTGAAAACTCGGTCGTCCTGGCATTGGCAGGTCCCTGGGGAAGCGGGAAAAGCAGTTTACTAAACCTGATCGCGGGTGAGCTCAGGGAAAACAACAAGGAAAAATCGCCTCTGCTGGTCCGGTTCAATCCCTGGTGGTTTACCGAGACCAAACAATTGATAGCGGCGTTTCTGCAGCAATTGGGTGCCGCAGTCTCACGACCAGAAGTCCAAGATGTTTTGGGCGATGCGGCCGGGGCGCTGGACGATCTTGCCAATGCACTGGCGGCTCCTGGCGAAACCCAGCGCAAGGATATCTCTAACCGCGACATTCAGGTGGTGCGAGAAAAGGTGGTCGAGGTTTTTAAAAAAACAGACCGCCGCATCTTGATTTTCATGGATGATATTGACCGGCTCTCTCCCGAAGAAATGTCACAGCTGTTATTGATTGTTCGAGCGATTGCCGATTTTCCTCATACGACGTACGTTCTTTCATTCGATTTTGACGTAGTGGTTGAAGCGATGGCCGACAAACTGGGAGTCGATGGGCGAACTTACCTGGAAAAAGTGATCCAGCTTCAGATAGACGTTCCCCTGCCAACACGCATGACGCTAGAACGGATGGTGGTGGGTCAGTTGGCCGAAATCGACCCTTCGGCGCAAGGGTTGGATGAAGAATCGAGGACGGTTTTTCGCATGCTCTTTGAAGGGGGAATCAAGCACTTTCTTGCAACTCCCCGGGCCAGCACTCGCTTTCTGAACGTTGTTCGGTTCATTTATCCAACAGTCAAAGATCAGGTGTTTGTACCGGATCTTTTGGGGCTATCTTGCTTGATGGCATTTTCGTCCCAAGCGATTCAGGCGATCCGGTCTTTTCATGAAGCATTCGTGGGGCATTGTGACGAACGAGGGCGAGGCTGGGTAGAGTTAAGCTCCTTCCATGAGAAATGGTTGTCTAGGGTTCCCTCCAAAGACCGACCTTTCGTAGAGTCCATTGTCCGGATTTTGTTTCCCAAGGTAGCTTGGGCCCTGAACGGGCCTCTCAAGGGTGAAACCTATAACCAGGTTTGGGCAGACAACCGGAGAATTTGTTCTGCCAAACATTTTGACACTTACTTTCGACTTGGTCTTTCGACAGGTGAAGCCACCGAGTACCAGTGGCAAAATCTGGTTGAGCTGCTTGATGACGCAACGAGTTTTGCAAAAGCCTTGAATCAATTTGGCCCGATCAGTGGCGATAAGGCGGAATCTTGGATCATGGAACTGCTCCAGCAGGCATCGGAGTTTGTTACCGAGAAAGCAGATTCGGAACAGGCGAAAAGACTGTTTTTGGCGTTGATGAACAGAGGGGACCAAGTAGATCTTGGTGACCAGGAGGCTGCCCAACGCCTGGTAGAACCGATTCACCGCGTGGTGTCGTTGCTCGTGGAATGTCTGCAACGGATCGAAACTCCCGCGGAAAGGCTGGAGGTCGTTAAGCAGTCCATTGCGGAAGCCGGTAGCCTGTTTACGGCAACGGAGCTGGTGGAATTATTGGAACACCGGGTAGACCTGTTTGCTGCACAAGGGGAATTGCTGCCGGCTAAAAACCGTAATTCGAAATTGATGGAACTGGTGAAAGTTTTGGATCAGCGAATTCAGCTTGCCAGCGAAGATGGAACCCTTGCAGAGCATCCGCGAAAAATTCGAATCCTGAAAAAGTGGCATCGCTATGGGCGGAAAGTAAAAGTTCAGCAATGGTTGGAGCGAGATTGCCAAGACGATCAAAAATTGGTGGCAACACTGTTGGCCATGGCTTCTGACCCGTCGTTGTGGACCGAGAGTGACCGGCGATCCCAGGCTGTGTTTCCCCTGGAGTTGGTGCAGGTCTTGTTCAACGCCGATGATCTTCTGCGTCGTGCCAAATCGATTAATGAAGCTGAGCCGGATTGGGTTACTCTGGAGGGGGAGTTGCTCCTGTCTTCTTTGGTGGGTTGGTTAGAGCGGAAACCAGACAAGCCTGATTAGCAGGAGTTCGACCCGCTTTAGTGGTGGTTACGGTAGGCCATCGGCTCGATTAAACTTTGGTTATTCAATTTTGGTAGGGACTTGCGGTGAAGCTTCGTTTAATCCTCTCTATACTGTTTTTCGGAATCGTGTTGGGATATGCCGCCCGCTTTATCAAAACGATAATTGAACCCGAGCCCAAGCCTTTTGATTCTGCCAGCCAGCTTTTAGACGAAAATTAAACCGGCCGAGTTTGCAGTGAGAGGGTTTCGATGAATGTGCATTTTGGATTGGCGTGTAAACCAAGTTGCAATAACCAGGTCAAACCAAAGAGATCCACCATGAGCCGCTTAATTTTTCTGGGCGTTGTTTTGACAATCGCTGGGTTTGCCAGTGAATTGAGAGGGCAGCCTGGCGGCGGCAACCAGTGGACGGATACTCTGGAATTGGCGGTTCACTCGGCCATTGCGGAAAAAAAGATGCCGGGCGCAGTGGTGTGTATTGGCAATCACAAGGAGACGGTCTACCTCAAGGCCTTTGGACACCTGAGCCTGCTTCCCAAGCGGGAAAAGATGAAGACAGACACGGTTTTTGACCTGGCCTCATTGACCAAGCCGATCGCGACCGCCACCAGTATTTTGATCTTGCTGGAAGCGGGGAAAGTGCGAATGAGGGATTCCGCCGCGACCTACCTTCCGGATTTTGCCGTTAACGGGAAACGGTCCATCACGGTGCAGCAGTTGCTTACGCATAGCGCGGGCTTGATCCCAGATAATGCGTTAGCGGACTATCAGGATGGGCCTGAGGTGGCCTTGCGAAAGATCAATGAGCTGAAGCCGACTTGGGTACCGGGCTCGCGGTTTGCCTACACCGATGTGGGCTTTATTGTTCTGGGTGAAATCGTGCGCAAGCAGTCAGGAGAGACTCTCGATCGGTTTTCAAGCCGCCAAATCTTTCAAAAGCTTGGTATGCACGAGACTGGTTTTAGACCCGGTGAAGACCTTGCTCGGCGGTCTGCGGTGACCCAGCAACGAAACGGAAAATGGATCAAGGGAAAAGTCCATGACCCCAGGGCGTTTGCGTTAGGTGGCGTGGCCGGCCATGCCGGGCTGTTTTCGACGGCAACCGACCTTGCGAAATATTGTCGAATGCTGCTCAACCGAGGCCAGGGCAGGCAGGGGCCTGTTCTTTCACCCAGAACTGTGGAAGTCATGACTTCTGCGTACGAACTCAATGGGGGGATCAAGCGGGGTCTAGGTTGGGACAAGCAATCTCCCTATTCTTCCAACCGAGGCGAGTTAATGTCTGACAAGGCCTTTGGGCACGGCGGATTTACAGGAACCTCTCTGTGGATTGATCCCGAGCTGGATCTGTTCGTGATTTTTTTGAGTAATCGTGTTCACCCGGATGGAAAGGGCTCGGTCAACCGGCTGGCGGGTCGCATTGGAACGCTTGCTTCGGCGGCCTTCAGTCAAAGCAAGCTGGCGAAGTGATGGGTTCGATTTATAAACCAGTGCAGAGTTTTTGCTAGCACCTTCGAAATTGACGAGCCATTTTCGATCTTATAAGATCTTCCAGGCTGTTAGGGGTCGATTTTTCTTGTCAGAGGCTAGGGCCGTGAACGCGCTGTTAAAACCAATGAACCGACAGCCAGTGGCGTTGCTGTTGTTGGCTTGCGTCCTTGGTTTGGGTAGCGGTTGCCGCCCCCTGAGCTTGGAAGATGCCAGGAGACTCGCTGAATTTGCAAGCTGGACCGGTGACAACCGGGTGAGTATTCATGAAAAAAAAACCAAGGACCTCTGGCGAAAAGCCAAAGTGGTTTTTGGGTCTTTCCCTGAAACCTCCCGGCAAGCTGCGGTTTACCTGCGGCGTTACGATGTCGAGCCCGGTTTTCGCCGCTCCAAGCTGGATGTTCTCAAAGAGTTGAAAGTTTTGGCCGAGCGAGAACCGGATCTCAACAAAGAATTTACCTTATCGGAACTGGCGTTTCACGAAGCCACCATCGACCACCAGATGGGCCGCAAAGAAAAGGCAAAACTTTGGTACCTGGCCAGCGTTTACCACGCGTACCGGTATCTTTTTTCGCCGGACTTTGATTCGTTTCGCAATGCTTACGCCCCAGAGTTTCGCATGACGGTCGAGTATTACAATCGCTCACTGGAAAGCTTGCTGCGACTTCTTAACCAGGAAGATGCTCTCCAGCCCGGTGTGGATCGATTGTTGGCCGTTGACCAATGGTCGGTCACTTGCCGGATCGAGCTGGAAGGGCCTTGGCGTAAAGACGAATTTGAAAAAATTGAATTTGCGAATGATTTTGAAATCCGGGGCATTAGCAACAAGCATCGCAGTGAAGGACTTGGTGTCCCGTTGATCGCGGTCCGTAAGCAAGATACTCAAAGTTCAAATGTTGATAAATACTACCCGACGGGTCTCGCGTTGCCGGTCACAGCCTTTTTGCGGTTTAGCGACGCAAGTTGCCGTGTTGGAACCCAGAGTGTTCAAAATATCACCTGTGCCATTGAGTTGCATGATTCACTCCGGAACCAGAATGTGCTGGTGGGGAATCGACAAGCTCCGCTCGAAAGTGATATTACGACCCCGTTAGTCTACTTTTTGCAAAATCCATTGATGTCCACCAAGGTTATGGAAACGCTTGGGTTTCTCCAGGGGGATTTACTGGAAGAGGTTGCAGGGCTTTACATGTTGGAACCCTATGACCCCAA
>JAZABE010000017.1:0-2278 GCA_036137535.1 Planctomycetota bacterium
GGGCATATAACGGGCGGGCGGATACGTTAAAACCACCTGGATGCAAAACGCGCCACAATTCTTCGCCGCTTGCAGGATCATAAGATATCGTGGCTTCGGCAGCCGGTGCAATCAGCTGCCTTTGTCCATCGACTTCAATCAGCGTCGCAGTAGCAAAAGACTTCTTATTGTCATTGGGTTTTCCTTTTTTGCCTGTCCCAAATCCTCTCGCGCGTAATGTCGCTGCCCAATCCGTATTCACTTCACGGTTTTTTTTCCACCGCGTCGCCCCGGTCTTTTTGTCCAAGGCAATGAAAAACTGCTGATCAACTCCGTCGTAAGCTACGTAAAGTGATTCACGGTCAACGATCGGCGACGACCCCTGTCGCACGGGTTGATAAATCCTCAGGTCACGTCGTTCCCAAACTTTTTCGCCCGTCTGTCGTTTAAGACACGCAATCCCCTGAGAACCAAAATGGACAAAGACATGATCCGCTTCCACAACCGATGTCGGGGTTGCCGGGCTATTTAAATGGGGTGAGTCATGCAAGTAACCCTCTACCCGTTCCCGCTCTATCATGTCAAATACTTTGACATCTTTTAAGACCTTGCCACTTGCCAGATCTAGGCAAAGTGCACGGAGTTCCTTTTCCTGTTCACTTCCAGTCGTCAGCCAAATCTCATTTCCCCAGACAACAGGCGAAGACCAACCCTCTCCGACAATCGGAGTTTTCCAACGCACATTCTCGGTCTCACTAAATTCAACCGGTAGCTGGCTAGCAGTCGAAATCCCATCGCCATTTGCTCCTCGAAACTGGTTCCAGTTATCATCAGTTGCTTTTAATTGCAGGGTGACATCAACAGAGACGATCAACAGAAAAAAAGAAATAACGTATTTCATGATTTTGTTTCTTGACAGGAGAATTTTGAGACCAGCCAACAGTCTATCAAGCCGATCGACAAAACGTCGATAGGCAAATTGCCTTCAGACAAAAAATACGTAGAACAAACCAAACAGTTCAGCCGGTTGTCCATATCTTTTCGTAGCTGGCTCAAGCCCAACGGAGAAGGATTGTCCCTTCCCATTGATTCAGTACAGTGCAAAGCCCACTCGGTTCCTGCGCATTCCCCCGGCAGAAAGTCAACCGACTAGGAACAAATCAGAAAATCATTAACGGGATCCGGACCAACACATCAGGCAGCTCTTTTTCTGGAATACTGCTGGCCGGGTCTTTTTCGTTTGTTTTTTCCTTTTCTGGAATCAAGCGTGTGATTTTCAAACGCTAAAGCCGGTGATTTTTTACCGTCGTCAAAATCAATTACTTCACCCTCTGGCACGGCAGAATCCCCGGATTCATGGGTTGCTGTCCGCTCCCCCGGTTCTGAATCTTGCTCTAGCTCTTCGGGCTTGAGATTGATTTTGCTTTGGGAATTCACGTTCATTGGATCGGGTTTGACTTTTCCATTGATGATTCCCTGGGATTCCAATAAAACGCACCTCGCATACCAAATGACGGTGAAAAGCAGAAAGCAACACATGACCAACACTGCATTGGCTTCTAGGAGAGAATGGTTTTGCGACTCCAATGGGAGTACGCTCTGCCGCGCTAGGCCGGCAAACCCACAGGAAAACCCAGCAATCGTCATGGAACCCATCGCAATCTTTGAGCACCACAGTTCAAACACCAATCGAGTACAAACGGCAATAACTGGAATTCCAACGAGGAGGTACCAGACATTATCACCACCAGAAAGAAAGCCACTCTCCCAAGTCGCGGCAATCAGATGCGCAACAATCGGGCTGATGCGAGCCGTGCTATCAATACTCGCCAGAACAAAACAAGCGGCCAACCAAATCCAAACTTGAAAACGGCCGGAAAAATCATCCGCACGATGCTTGCGAATCTGAAAGACCTGAAAACAGTAAAACGCGGTTGCCAAGAGCCAACCCGACACGATCCAGGTCACCAACCCCCGTTCCAACGACAATTCCAAAGAACCGGCGGAAACACCTTGGGCAACGACAAAGGGGAGAATTTGCTGGTGCACAAAATTCAGCAGCCCGACCGTGGCAAGCAGTAATAAGAACAGACCACCCACTCTGGACAACCGAGTGGGAACAAAGTCCACTAATCGAAGCTGGTTTTCAACTCTCGCGCCAGCCGTGTATTGAGATTGCAATCTGGACTCGTCACCGGCTTTATTTCGGCCACTGGGGGCCTGAAGCTGATTCGCATCGACACCATTTTCGTCACGAAACATTAGCCTTCGACGTCGAGAATCTCGCATTAACGTTCCA
>JAZABE010000018.1:0-6708 GCA_036137535.1 Planctomycetota bacterium
AATAAAATCCGGATCGCGGACCAGAATACCGTGTACATCAAGCTCAAAGAAGGGAAAATTGACCCCGATCGATTGATCAAGTCGGTAAAAACGATCTTGCAAGCCAATCCACGCGTCAACTAAAATCCTGCGCGATTCTCGGCAAATGATTTCGGGTCCACCGAGATCGCTTAATAGGATTAGGGCCGGACTGGAAATTGAGTATTAGTAATGCAACAGTACCTCGACAAATTAGTTTTGACGATCTGGCTTTCCGGCCTTATCTTTGTTGCCGATTTTCGGTTGTCCGCTCAAGAACCTTTTGTGCTTGGTCCAGCGACGACAAAAAAACCGAACACTCCAGGCGGTTTGCCGGCCACTGTAAATGCACAGGCCAGTTTCCAAAAATTCAGCCCGGATCCCTCTGTTAAAGCTTTAGACAATCGGCTTCCCGTGGTCAATCACTCAGCTGCCGGTCGAAAGGATCTTGCCAGCGAGGTGATTGGAAAAGAGTTTGAACCAGGTACAGTGGTTGCCACGGTGGGCGGCTATCCCATTTTTCGGGCTGATGTAATGGCCGAAATCAACCAGTTGATCGAGTCAAACATGGCTAACGCTTCAGAATCGATCAAGGCTCAGCAACGGGAACTGGCCCTTCCGGTTGCTGTGGATCGTGCTGTTGAACAAAAATTGTTGTTTGTGGATGCAATTCGATCTTTACCTGAACCCGGTAAACTGGCTGAAATCAAACAATCGATCCGAGATCAATTTTCTGAACTGCGGTTACCGGACTTGATGAAAAATCTGAATGCCCGAAATCCGGCTGAAGTTGAAGCTAAATTGCGAAAACTGGGTACGTCTTTGCGACAAGCCCGCGAAGCCTGGGTGGACGGGCAGCTGGCCGGTTTCTTTGTGCGAGATAAGCTGAATATCAACCCTGAAATTACCCACGAGGAAATGTTGGAATATTATAATGCCAGTCGCTCAGACTATCATTTTCCCGCGAAAGTCCGTTGGGAACAAATCATGGTCCGATTCGACAAATTTGCTACAAAGGAGCAAGCTTGGGAGCGACTTGGCAAACTCGGGAATGACATTATTTATGGCGCGAATTTTGTGGCTGTCGCCAAAAAGTCATCGCATGGATTTCATGCTGATAAGGGTGGCTACCACGACTGGACTTCAAAGGGAAGCCTTGTTCACGATCAAATAGATCAAGCCCTGTTTGGGATACCTGTTAACCGGTTGAGCGATCGAATTGAGTCGAAAATCGGTTTTCATATTGTTCGGGTGATTGAACGAAAAGATGAAGGGTATGTTCCATTTAACGAATGCCAGGATGAGATCAAGAAGAAGATAAAAAAAGAAAAACAGGATGTTGCATTGAAAGAATTTGTCGAGAAGCTAAAAAAAGAGATCCCGGTCGAGAAATTTGTTGGCGCGACCCAAAATAGTCTGAAGAATTAGATTTTCCTTGATGCATGTTCTGGGCCTGGATATTGGTGGTGCAAATATCAAGGCTGCCACGTCCGGCGGTGTTGCCGCTTCTTTTCCCTTTGCGATGTGGAAAGACTGGGAAGATCTGTCCGCGTTTCTGCAGACCCAGATCGCAAAACCATTCGCCGGTTGTGACGCAGTTGCCGTGACGATGACTGGTGAACTGTGTGATTGTTTTGATTCTAAGGCCAGCGGCGTCTCTCACATCCTTGAGACGCTGCAAGAAGTTTTCAGTTACGAAAAAATTCAGGTCTACTCTGTAGATGGCGTTTTTTTAGATGGTCACCGGGCCAATTCGAATTGGGCTAAAGTTGCGGCATCCAATTGGCACGCGTTGTCCAGCTATGCGACCCGTTACCACGACAATTCAGACGAGTTGTCTTTAGTGATCGATTTAGGATCAACGTCGACAGATGTGATACCGATTTCCACCCGAGTGGAAGCCGTGGGAACGACAGACACAACTCGGATTGTGAATCATGAACTGGTTTATACGGGTGCAAACAGGACACCAGTTTGTGCCGTGGTCGATCGATTTCAATTTCGAAATCGACACGTGGTCCCCGCGCAAGAAGTCTTTGCCACGATGTTGGACGTTTACACGATATTAAAAGATGTTAGTGAACAAATCTCAAATTTTGAAACAGCTGATGGAAGATCGCAAACGATCGGAAATTCGAAACGACGTTTGGCTCGCATGGTCTGTGCAGATTTGTGTGAAATTTCAAATGATGAATTGGTTGCACTGGCCCGACAGGCGAAAAATTGTCAAATCGAATTGGTGGTTGATGCCGTTCAACAACAGCGTGCACGCCACCAACGTCCGGTGACCCGGTTGATCTCAGCCGGTAGCGGAGAATTCCTTGTGCGAGACCTGCCTCGTCGTTTCCCAGAACTGGAAATTCAAAATTTGAATTCGGTGCTTGGAAAGTCGGTTTGTGATTCGGCACCAGCCTTTGCCGTTGCAAAGTTGTTTGAGGAATTGCAATGTTGAAAAGACGCGTGATCAAGGTAGGGGGCAGCTTGTTAGATCTTCCTGACCTCGCTAACCGGATTCAAAGCTGGATTGGACTCCAAGATCCGGCGCAAAACATCTTACTGATGGGGGGAGGCAATCTGTGTAACGAGATACGGAATCTTCACCAACGATTTGGTTTTTCGGAAATCCAGTCGCATTATTGCTGCCTTGAATCTATGGGGGTGACCGCCACTATTTTGGGTTCACTTTTAACCCTTCAAACCGTGGATTGCGTCAGGGAAATTCGTCAGCGGAAAGGAGATGTCGTTTTTGACTGTCGTTGCTGGATTGAGCAAAAGACAGATCTCCCGACAAGCTGGGAATTGACTTCCGACTCAATCAGCGCCTTGCTGGCAAGAGAGCTCAACGCTGAACTGGTGCTTTTTAGATCGGTTTCGTCCCGGGAAGGAGTAGATGACTATTTCCCCCAAGCAAGTGATTCACTCGAAGGGATTTCTTGGGTGAACTTGCGCGAATTTAATGGGTAAAAACTGCTGCCGAGTAGAATCTAAGTTAGCTAAATCACTGGTTGTTTTCTGTTTTACCAGCGACTTTAAGCTTGGCTTTTGCCTGGTCACGTACCCTTTGTTTTTCCAGTTTCGCTTCTTTGGATTCAGGGTTGGATGCATTGGCTGATTGCAGAGCAGCCTCGGCCTCTTGGACATCAATCTCCGCGGCAGCAATTGCCTGACCCGTAATGACCGAAACTTCATTTTGATCGACTTGAACAAAGCCGCCATCAACAAAGAAGCGTCGCCCTTTTCCGTCAATTTTGATTCTGACTTCCCCGCATCCCAGCCGGCCGATCATGGGGGCATGGTCCACGCCGATTCCGGCTTCACCATCGATCATGGGAACGACAACAAAGTCTGCCTTTTCGTCTACCGTGGTTGCCTCGGGAGTGACGACAACACAATGGATTGCTCCTGCCATATTATTAAACCTCAGCTGCCATTTTCTTGGCTTGTTCTTCCGCTTGCTCAATGGCACCGACGTACATGAATGCCGATTCGGGGAGATGATCCCACTTGCCATCACAAATTTCTTCGAAACTGCGAATGGTATCAGCGAGTGGGGTGATTTCACCGGCTTTTCCCGTAAAGACCTCTGCAACCAAAAATGGCTGTGAAAGGAATCGTTCGATGCGTCGAGCACGATGCACAACCAGTTTGTCTTCTTCACTCAGTTCGTCGACGCCAAGAATCGCGATGATATCTTGGAGTTCGCGGTACCTTTGAAGTGTTGTTTGCACCCGTCGCGCGACTTCATAATGTTTGTCGCCCACATACTGGGGGTCGAGAATACGAGAGGATGACTTGAGTGGATCCACTGCCGGGTAAATCCCTTTTTCAGAAATGGCTCTCTCGAGGTACAGAAATGCATCGAGTTGACCAAAGGCAGTTGCCGGGGCAGGGTCTGTTGGGTCATCAGCCGGAACGTAAACTGCCTGAACAGACGTGATGGCCCCTTTGTCGGTGGAAGCAATCCGCTCTTGCAAGGCACCCATCTCCGTTGCCAGAGTAGGCTGGTAGCCTACCGCAGAAGGCATTCGGCCCAAGAGTGCCGATACTTCCGAACCGGCTTGCGAAAATCGGAAAATGTTGTCGACGAACAACAGCGTATCTGCACCAGTTGTATCTCGAAAGTGTTCTGCCATGGTTAGTGCCGACAGTGCTACTCGCAGACGAGACCCAGGCGGTTCATTCATCTGACCAAAAACCATACAGGTCTGCTCAATGACCGATCGACCGGTATCACCGATTTGCGTATCCTGCATTTCGAGCCAGAGATCGGTTCCTTCTCGAGTTCGTTCACCTACCCCTGCAAACACCGAGTAGCCACCATGAGAAGAGGCGATCCGAGCGATCAGTTCGGTCAAGATGACGGTTTTACCCAGGCCTGCTCCGCCAAACAGCCCCGCTTTTCCACCCCGGACAAACGGGGTTAAGAGGTCAACTACCTTGATACCGGTCTCAAATAATTCGGTGCTGGTGGAAAGTTCTTCAATCTTGGGAGCCGGTTGGTGAATTGGCCTATAGTCTTCGGCTTCGATTTCACCACGTCCATCGATCACTTCTCCCTTCATGTTAAAAACTCGACCAAGCGTGGCATCGCCGACAGGCACCGAGACCGGTCCTCCGGTATCAACGCATTCAGCTCCCCTGCGAAGCCCATCGGTACTGCCAAGCGCAACGCAGCGAACACGTCCACCGCCCAAGTGCTTTGCAATTTCACCGGTAAGTGTTTCGGTTGATTTGTCGCCAACAATGTCAATTTTGACTGCATTATAAATTGCTGGGAGTTGGTCTTCGGCAAATTCGGCGTCAAACGTAGAGCCAATAACCTGAGTGACTTTACCAACGTTACCTGTTACGGTTGCCATAATTGTCTCATATCTCTAGTGAAAGGTGAATTAAGTTACGCTTCGAGTGCTTCCACACCACCAATAATCTCCATAATCTCGCCAGTGATTTGTGACTGACGAGCCCGGTTGTATTCCATGGAAAGCTGTTTGATCATTTCAGAGGCATTTTCGGTTGCAGATTTCATGGCAACCATGCGGGAAATTTGTTCGGAAACCGCGCTGTCTAGAAAACACTGGAACAACTTAACCTTGAAACTGGTCGGAACCACTTCTTCTAAGATGCTCTCAGGTGAAGGAACAAAATCATAAACTGATTTCCTCCTGATCTCTTCGGAAGATTCTTCAGTGGTCCCTTGATCGCCGATCGAGTCCAACGGCAACAAGGTTTCCACAACCGCTTCCTGCTTTGAGACCGAAATGAATCGGGTGTAAGCAACATCAAGGCGATCAATGCTGCCAGCGGCGTAGGCATCCAGAAAGCTGTTGGCAACTTCGGAAACTTCGGCAAAGCCAGGTTTGTCTTCGAATTGAGTGTAGACCTTGTCTGCTTCAATACCTCGAAATTTCAGTCCTGCGACCCCCCGTTTTCCGGAGACTTGCAGATCCAGCGATTCTGATTCCGTTTCGAGGGCTGACTTTCGCTGAAGGGCTGCCCGAATCACGTTTCCGTTGTAACCGCCGCAAAGTCCTCGGTTTGATGTCAAAACCAATAGCGCTGCCGATTTAACGTCTTCCCGTTTTTCGAGCAACGGGTGGCTGACATCAAGGCCGCTTGTGGCCAGGTCATTCACGACCTGGGTGATGCGTTGGGTGTAGCCGGTGGCGGCCGTAGCGCGGTCCATGGCCTGCTTGAATCGCGCGGTAGCGATTAGCTCCATGGTTCGAGTGATCTTCTTGATGTTGCGGACCGACTTGCGCCGATTATCAAGGGCTCTTGCGTTTGCCATAAAACAGCTTACTTAACGACTATGGGGTATGACTGACTAAGGTTTAAATGTTTTATTAAAATCTTGAATAGCACTGATAACCGCCTGGGTGGTTTCATCTTCCTTCTTTTTCATTGCATCTCCGTTGTTGAGATTGGCAACCAGTTTGTCCCGGGTTTCTTTGCCTTTGGTTTCAAAATATTCGCTAAATTCCGCCTCCCATTTTTCAACAGCCTCGACCGGCACCTCATCGAGGTATCCCTCAATCCCGGCATAGATGACAGCGATTTGGTCGGCGACATTAAGCGGTTTGTATTGGCCCTGTTTCAAGAGTTCAACCATGCGGTAGCCACGGTCCAGATCTCTCTGGGCTACCGGGTCAAGTTCGGTTCCCAGTTGTGCGAATGCCTCAAGTTCCCGAAACGCGGCCAGCTGAAGCCGTAAGCCTCCCGCAACATTTTTCATCGCTTTGACCTGCGCCGCACCACCCACACGAGAAACTGAAATCCCAGCGTTCATTGCGGGGCGAACACCTGCAAAGAATAGATCCGGTTGCAAGTAAATTTGTCCATCCGTGATCGAAATCACGTTCGTTGGAATGTAGGCGGAAACTTCACCTTCTTGCGTTTCAATAATGGGTAAAGAGGTGATCGAGCCGGCACCGAGTTCGTCGCTCAGTTTTACCGAACGCTCCAAGAGACGCGAGTGACAGTAAAAGACATCGCCCGGGAAAGCTTCGCGTCCCGGTGGCCGCCGCATCAAAAGCGATAATTCACGATACGCGGTCGCCTGCTTGGAAAGGTCATCATAGACGACCAGACAATGGCCGCCCTGGTACATGAAATGCTCCGCCATTGCTGTACCCGCGTAAGGGGCAACGTATTGCAAGGGTGCGGGTGCACTAGCTCCGGCGACAATCACGG
>JAZABE010000019.1:0-5579 GCA_036137535.1 Planctomycetota bacterium
ACCGCCACGAGTTCGTAGCGGTTTCAACTTTTTTGTCCAAAAGGGAGGTCAACAAAAATCTCGCTGGTGTCTGCTCCGACCAGGTGAACCGAATCTAGACGGTAGCGCATTTGGATGGAAAAATCAAGTCGGGAAACCCGACTCAAAAGGGATTTGCCATGTCACGAGCGTGGTAACTACTGCGAACAAAAGGCCCACTGGCGACTTTGGCAAACCCAAGGGACTTGGCGATCTCACCCAGTTCCTGAAATTCTTCCGGAGCCAAGTACCGCTCGACCGCAAGGTAACGAGTTTCACTTGGTTGCAGGTACTGCCCCAGTGTCAGGAAGTCACAGCCTGCTTCCCTGAGATCGGCAAAGACATCAAGTAGTTCGTCCCGAGTTTCGCCTAGGCCAAGCATCAAGCCACTTTTGGTTTTGATCCGCGGGTTGCGTTGTTTAACCTGTCTTAAAATCTCCAGGGTCCAAGCGTAAACCGATTTAGGCCCACGGACGCGCCGGTAAAGCCGTGGAACCGTTTCCGTATTATGGTTAAACACATCCGGCTCAGCATCAATCACGCGATGCAACCCACTGGCCTTACCAATAAAATCGGGTGTCAAAACTTCGACGGTCGCGCCCGTTCGTTCCCGGACTTTCTGAATACAAGCGACGTAATGGTCCGCCCCACCATCCTCGAGGTCATCCCGTGTCACTGACGTGATTACAACGTGTTTCAAGCCAAGCCGAAGAGCCGCTTCGGCCAGCCGGTCCGGTTCATCGGCTTGCAACTCATCTGGCCGTCCCCGCTTGACCGCGCAAAACCCACACGGACGGGTGCAGACATCACCCAAAATCATAAAGGTTGCCGTTTTTTGTGAGTAACATTCCATCCGATTCGGACACTTGGCACTCTCACAAACGGTTTCCAGCTTCAACTCCTCCAGCAGGCTGGAAGTAAAATGGTTGGCATTACCCTTGGGAACCTCTCGCTTCAGCCAACGGGGTAAGCGTTTAACAGGCGTTGAATCAACAGTCGGCTCGTTTTGATTCAAAATGGGCAAGCTCGATGAGCCGTTGAATGTCACAATTTACCCCTGAAATAAATAACTCGCAAAAAAACCCGCCAACCAATACGCCCATCGAGCGTTGTCAGCCGGATCCTCCCATTATATCGGAAATCGCCGTGCGTTAAGATGTCCCTGCCGGGCAGACGGCGAACCTTTCTTGGAATCCGTGCCTTACACTGGAGTTTTCCAGCAAAATCTCAAGCGGAGATTTCAATCCTCAATGTCAAAAAAGAAAAAAGAAAAGAAAGAAAAAGGGGAGCCTAACAAGGGTGAACGCCCGATTTCAGAAAATCGCAAAGCACGACACAAATACGAAATCCTCGAGCAAGTCGAATGCGGAATTGTTCTTCGCGGGAGCGAAGTCAAAAGCATGCGAGAAGGCAGGGTGTCTATCCAGGAGGCTTATGGCAGAATCCAGCAAAAAGAACTCTGGCTCTTGGGCTGCGACATCCCCGAATTCAAACAGGCAAGCATCTGGAACCACGAACCCCGTCGTCCTCGCAAGCTCTTGGTCCACCAGCGACAGCTGGAAAAACTGAAGGCAAGGGCTACTGAAAAAGGGTTGACGCTGGTCCCCTTGAAACTTTATTTCAATCAGCGGGGACTGGCCAAATTACTGCTGGGAATTTGCCGTGGCAAAAAAACCCATGACAAACGCCAATCTCTCAAAAAAGCCGACACCGATCGCAGGATCGAAAGAAACCTGCGTATTCGCTGACCTAGTTATTCCCGGGCATTTGTCGACTCGCCTTAACCCGTTCCACTTCGCGTGTGGCGGTCTGAATCAAACGGGGCTCACGGGTTCCTCTGGCTGCCGCCAGAGCCAGTTCAGCGAATTTAAGTTCCAATTCCGGTTTGGAGGCCATTTTCGCAAGGTCCATATACTCAAAGGCCGATCGCATCACTTCTCTTTTTTGTTCCGGTTTAAGTCGGGCCTTGTTTAGGCTGACTAAAATTGCGAATGCTTCAGCATCGGTTTCGATGGTAAACCACTGCCCCTGTTCGCGAATGACTTTCAATGCCACTTCCACATCTCCGGACTTGACCGCGTAAAACTTCGCGGCTTCAAAATTCGCATTCCGGTCTGCTGCATTATCTAGAGACGCGATGGTCTCGAGAAGTTGATTCGCAAACTGGAACGCGGCTTTCTGGGTCCGGTTCGCAGCCTTCATTTCTGTCGCGTACTTTTCCTTGAATCGAGCCTCCGCTGCTTCGACCAATTTGGCTTCCGGTATTTTTTCTTTCTTGATCGTTTCTGCAACCAACTCGTATTCATCATCGAGGAACAAAATCAACTCATCGGTTTCGCCCCCGATCAATTTTGCTTCTTCCCAGAGTTTTCTAGCTTCCTCGATCCGGTCAGGATTGTTCTGGGCATCAATCGCAAACACGACACCTTTGATCATGCGATATTCGGCGGACTGGGGATCCATCTCTTTTTCAGCAACTTTCATCGCCAACCCGATTGGCAGTTCGCGTGGCGCCTTTTTGAAGCTCTTGCCGAGGGCCCGGTAGGCTATCATCTCTTCCGAAGAAGAGACAATTTTCACGATATTCATTTCCGAAAACTTAATTTCATCCAACGCTTTAAATTTCCCACAACCTTCGACCACCTTGTTCCAAAATTTCCCGTACAATTCGGCAACCTGCCGGAGCCGATCGAGTTTCAGTTTGTGATCCGGCAAGGCAGGTAAAGAGACCGCTTTCGTGAGAAGCCGATCCGATTCCACCAGGTTTCTCTCAAAAATCTTCTCGCGAGCAGCATTCATCAACCTCGCCAGTTCGGCGACTTCTGAGGTTTTGGGAACCACCGGTGCTTCAGGCACTTCGGGTTTCGTTTCCGGAGTTTCATCCGGGGTGGTTTTCGAAGGTGCGTTCGGCGGATTCGGCATGGGTTTTTCTTCAGGCGCTGTGCCGGGTTCCATCGTCGACTTCTTTTCGTTGCCCGGTTTTCCCTCACCAGTCGGTGGAGCTACACCGGGTTCCAAGGTTTTCTCGGCATCCGTCTTTTTTTCAACAACGGGATCGGTTTTGGATTTGGTCTCGGGTTCGTTGCTTCCCGGCAGCTCCTTACTGGAACCGGCATCTACCTTGTCTCCCGATGTCGATCCATCCGCCCCATTACTGCCGTCAGAGTTGAGTGCTGTTTGATTCCCCTCCTCCTTGAAACGAGACAAGGAATAGCCCACTACCACGGCGATCAACAGAACCATTAGGGTGGATCCAATTATCCAACTCACCTTGGATTTGGCGCGATAGGATTGACTGTAAAATGTTTTCTTCGAAACCGGCGACACCTCTGGACTTTCCGCATGCCGAGCAGGACTCGCTGTCGCCGTTCCCTTCATTGACCCGTTTTCATCAAGCCGTGAAATATCAAAGTTGGACCAACCTGCAGTCGGATCAGTGACCGGGGCCATGGGATCGACCGTCGGTGTCATCACTGCAGACGGCTGGAAAGTATTTCCCGACAAATGAGTGTCCGAATCAAACGAGTCAGTCTGCTCCGGGGCTTCAAGCGTGAAGGATAAATCCTCGTCATTGTCAGTTACGGGTTGGCCTGCCTGGAGAGTTGGAGATCGCCGAGCCTTCGGATTTCCAGGTTGGGGTGGTAAGCCAGCAGGCGAAACGGATTGCTTTGCTTGTGTTGACTGCTTGTGAACCGCAGGCGGCAATTCCGATCCCATTGATTGCGATTGCGTCTCTTTCCGTTTCGACGCCTTACGAGAAGAATGACGATCGACGACTCGCCCACCTGAAGGATTCTGGACGCCGCGTTCACTCGATTCTTGAATCAACCGTCGCTTGGCTTGATTGAGTTCATCAATCAGAACCGCCCATTGCTTCGCTTGGTCACCGGGTTCCTGGGAACGAACCTTGGCAATGAGCTTGTCGGCAGCCGCAGTGATTTGTGGCTCTGTCGCTGATTCAGGGTCCAGCTTAAACAGGGCATAAAAATCCGGGTTATCTGGGTCCATCGAGACTCCCAGGAAATGTTGATAAGCATTGGCTGCAGCGGACATCGGCTCAGTTAATCGAAAGACGCGTTAGGGTTTAGATACAAGTTGTTCACCCAGGCATCAGGGTGACTTGGAGTCATGACACTCATTCGCCTCGGGTTTGAGCCTGCGTGTTCCAACAGGCACAATCCCAAGGAATGGACTCTTTGATTAATTGGAATAGACAGACCAAAAGTACTCAAGCTCTAACCGCCAATGCTGGCCATGAAGACCCGGAATAATTCAAAAATGCCGTTTCGAGGGCCAAAAACCCTCGATTCCAACTGTAAACTCCCAATTCCATCATGACATTCGCTCCTCAGAAACCCGGCGGGGCCGGACGAAAATTCTTGAGATTATCTATTTCCTTGCCAATTCGCTGAAACGGTAACCGGGCCAACGCGTTAACCGGGTACGAACCTTTTACCCAAGGTTTACAATTGCTTTTCACAAATTCACCCTTCTGTGTTCTAATCAGAAACAGTTCAGACCAGAAAGTTGTTTTCCCAGAACCAGACGACCCATCGGGTAAGGATTCGCCATTTCCGGCAAAACTCCAACCCCGCTGAAACCAATCGGATTTTTTGTTGGCGGATAAGATGATTAAACGAATTTTGCTTTTCACGACGTGTTTTGCGGCCCTGTTTTCCAACCCGCTCTATGGGCAGGGAATCGAATCCAATCAGGCTCGAAAAAAAGCCCAGGACCTGCAACGGCAAGGCAATTTCAAAGAAGCATTCGTTGCTTTTGAAAAATTGTGCACCAGCCCCGACACCGACCACAAGCTGATTTCCAGCGATCTCGTTAATGCGATCAAATGCCTAAATCGCCTGGGTAACCAAAAACGCTTCGATGAATTAATCGAAAAATCAATTCAGGCGCAGCCAAAAAACTGGAGGCTTCTGCAAACCGCCGCGGGGCAATACATGAACGTGGCCCATTATGGGTACATGATTTCCGGCAACTACGAGAGGGGACAACATCGGGGTGGTGGAAAAATGGTCAACTCGCAGGAACGCGACCGGGTCCGGGCATTACAACTAATGACCACAGCGTTGCCCCAGGTCCTCGACGAAGACGATAAAACGATCGCCAATTTTTTTGTTGACCTGTCTAACCAACTGTTTTTTTACCGGGGTTACCAAGAATCTTGGCGGCTCCAGTACAAAACCGATCTGGCTGTTCTCCCGGATTACGCAGAGGGATTCCCTTACAACCGAGGAGGCCAGGGAGCGACCGTCGATGACCAAGGAAACCCCGTTTATTACAAGATCGCGTCGGACTGGGAAAATGCCCTCAATGATGGTGAACGCTGGAGATTTTGCTTAAACCAGGCCGTGGCCAAGGATCCCGCTCGCAGAAACCTGATCGCTCAGCAACTCGCCCAATTTTCGCGAAATCAATTCGGCGTGACCACTTTGCGGTCTGGCCTATTTTGGCCGGCCATGGTTCGTCACAGCGAGGACACGTCGAACACCAAAGATGAAAGTGGTGTCTACGCGATCCACACCTTGTCCAGCAAGGAAACCATC
>JAZABE010000020.1:0-1196 GCA_036137535.1 Planctomycetota bacterium
AAACGCCGACACGGCCGGTAGTGCCGACATCCAACATCTGGTCGCTTTTTCCGTTATTGGGTCAATCAAAGCTTTTCTCCTCGGTGTCTATTAACGCCAAGTAGTGGATTATGACATCCAAAATTCGAAGAATCGCCAATTACAGTGAAAGCCCCTTGGAAGGGACAGGCAAAGACTTACGAACCAGATCAAAATCCCCCCGTCATTCAGCCCAAAATCAGATGGAAGAATTGCCAAGGTGAGTCCCGCGATTTTGAGCCTTTTGGCCAAGTTGAGCCTTTTTGTCTCTGATGTTCAGACGTCCGGGTCCCGCGATTGAAAGTGGTGACGATCTGTCGAATCGCTAAAAACTCGCGATACTTAGGACAAAAAAGAAAGGGCTCGCCAGAATCAACTGACGAGCCTGTTTTGATTTGAGCCGGGTTGTGAGTCCGGCCTAAGTGGAGGCGGCGGGGATCGAACCCGCGTCCCGCGACATTTCCACGATGGCCTCTACGTGTGTAGTCGATTATTTAAGTTTCACCGGGTCCCCCGTCAATCGACAGACTGAATACCCGGCTAGACGAGAACCATTTTTAACTGTGACAGGACTCGACATGAGTCACAGCGATCTGGAATTGGTGACCAGCATTCAAGGCTCTCCAGCGAAACCTATCAGCCAGGGCTACCGTTTTTCTTAAGCAGCCAGAGCCAAGTTATCGTTGGCAAGTAAAGTTTGTGATCAGATTTTTACGTGGCCTTCTGATCAACCACGACACGCCACCAGCGCTTCTAGCTATCCGGTCGAATCCAATTCGCCCCCGATTGATAGGCCGGCCAGGTATCGAAACACAGGGCCTGCGCGATGGGACCCGTCCAAGGGACGGACCAACCCTTATTATTCGGTCGAACCCGCCCCTTCCTAGTGGTTATTCTCGCAAAAACAACGATTTGAACCGATATTTCGGCTAGCGTACCGTTCATTTACCCCTAGCTGTTTTTTGCGACTTTTGAGATAATCCGCTGCTTGACCCAACCGCTCGACGCCCGATTCCGCTTCAGGATTGCCCTTCTGGCAGGGTTCAGTCGACCGGATGCAAACTTCAGGATAGAGCGAGGAACACGTGGAAAAAATTCTCAACGCCCAAGGACTGGGAGTCGCCGGCCGGCAAAATGAACTGATCGAACTCGCCTTGACCTATCAGTTCAAAGGGGTT
>JAZABE010000021.1:0-11361 GCA_036137535.1 Planctomycetota bacterium
AACCGGACGATACATAATCATTCCCAAGCCGTTTTCGTTAACATCTAACGCCAGTCCCTGACCCTTGAGGTTCTCGAATTTCCCAGTTCCTTCGATGGCTACGTGCAAATTGAATGCTGGATGTCGCCATGAAAACCTTTGCTCGCTAGGTTTCAGGGCTTTCCGAATCACTTTGAACGCCAATAGTGACTGCAGGAAGATCAACAGGCTTCCAACGATTAATCCAATATAGTCATTGGAAACCCCAAGCAAGATTTTACCGGAACTCCAACAAATGGCAGATACACCCAACGCGATCAACGCAAAATGGGGATAAACCCATTGAATCCCTGTCGCGGTTTGCGTACCGCGTTTCTGCGTCACGACAAATTTTCCGCGACCCCTCCTCACAATCGCTCGAAACACTGCAATGCATTGAAGCCAGAAGTTAGCCATCGCCTGAACTTCAATGTTCCAAAGACGCCCCACTCCGTTACTTGCAACCTTGACAGCCGCCCAAACTGAAATCAGGTAAGCAGCTGTGATCGCACCCAATAACCACGTGAATTTTCCTACCGGAGCGACACCCGTAAAAAGCATCAAAATCGGTGTCAGGTACAACGCAACCTTTCCCAACCCCGTTGTCCAACCAAGAATGGAACCCATATAGTTGAGCCGTTGGCCCAAAGTCAACCCTCGAACCGTTAATGGATTATCATAGGCCATCAGGCTCAAGTTACCTTCACCCCACCGCAACCGCTGACTAGTAAAGGTCGTAATGTCTGGAGCAGCTTGAGCAGCAATCAACCGTTCGTTGACATAGGTTGACTTCCATCCTCTAGCGTGCATTCGCAACCCGGTTTGTATGTCCTCAGTAATGGTTTCCGTTGCAATCAGCCCAACATCTTCAAGTGCAGTGCGGCGAAAAATGGCAGCACTTCCACAGAAGACATTTGCATTCCAGTGGGTTTTCCCCGGCTGAATTACATTGTAAAAAAGCTGGCCTTCTTCCCAGTAGGTGCCCTTCTTGTAATTCACGTTGCCTTGAAAATTTTCAAAATTGTAGAACGCGTGAGGGGTTTGAACGAAGGCCATTTTTTCGTCTTCAAAATAGCCAAGTGTTCGCGAAATAAAATCCGTTTTTGCAATGTGGTCGGCATCAAGAATGACAACGAATTCTCCATCCGTTTGATCCAAAGCGTTATTGAGATTTCCGGCCTTGTTAAAAAGGTTGTCTTCGCGAGCGATATAGTTAACGCCAAGCTCTTCAGCCAACGCCTTGATCTCAGGTCGGTTTCCGTCATCCAAAACATAGGTCTTGTGGGGATAATCCAGTTTTGTCAATGCAACGATCGAACCACGAAGCAATTCGGCATCTTCGTTAAATGTTGGCAGCAAAACATCAACCGCCTTGCCCGGTGCGGCAGGGATTTTTTCTGGTTCTTTCAACTCCCAAATTTGAACGAAGTAGAGATACATGAGAATGCATCCCCATATTTCCGCCGCTAACAGAAACCAGGAACAGAAAACAGCATACCAACTCTCCAGATTAAGCGTGTAAACGCTTCGAAAGACTAGATAAGCCAACGAACATAAAACGGCGAATAGAATTATTGGTTTTCTGATATTACTCATAGTTAGCCCACTAATTTTTCCCGGTCCGCAAATGGCACTCAAACCATTGTCGAAACCTTTTCATCCACTCCATTGATCTATTTATTTTAAATGCCAGTATCAAAATCATCGCCAACGAAATAACGACAACTGCAACAACGGTGCAGCCAACTACATCGCCTGCTTCAATTGTGAAGCCCTTAGTTTTCCACGTTACAGATTTAATTATTTTTTCGAATGGTTAGCGGAGCATCGAAAAAAGAGTGTGAAATACCTTAAAGTTGGAATCACACGCATTTATCGAATAATGAGCAGCGGATTCCAGAAATTCAACAAATTTTCGTGGAAATTTCTTTTTTTTACCGTATCTTCTATCTTTTATTTTTTTTTCTTGGTTTGCGAATTGGCTTCAATTACAATCAGCGACCCACTTGGAGATAGGTGTCTCTTCACGTCAGTTGCTTTACTCCATTTTCTTCCGATCTGCTGCTCTCACTCTCTTGAGTTCTCCAGCGTTATCCTCGACCGGCGCACCGGTTAATCTCTCTACTCGACGCAGCTCCATTTGAAAAATCACAGTACAAGCCCGACACCGTTGACTGCCCAACCATCGGTGGACCAAACAACATCCAATGGCATGACAACCGAACCGGAACTCTGACTGCCCCGAGTGACAAAACGAACCGCCTTCGCCTTCCTGAACAAACTCATCTCCCATCATGGTTTTAAATCGCGCTGAACACACACTCTCGCCAAAACCACCAATTGCCAAAATGTCGCGCACGTGTTTTCTGGCGCGTTCAAGCGGTCTTTACCGATGGATTACTTGATTTTCGGGCCTGAATCAGTGGCAGATCTCTCAGACTGGCATTTGCCCAGTTCATCATTCAGCGCAAAATACTAATTAATGGAGTTGGTGTGAGACAAAGTAACTGTAAAAGTTCTTTGCGGAAATTCGGTTTGGCAACTCACCGAAAAAACCACACCTAGTCAACTTAAACCAAGGGACAACAATGTCGGAGACTGACTTGCCCTTAAGCCAATTTGCGGGCTTAAACCGTCGCCATTTTTTCGTGGCCACCGCGTCGGCATTAGCAGCCGGTTGTGCGCAAAAGGAAACGGGGAAACACAGTACGTATTCTCAGAATCAGAAAAATGCCCCTGTGACTCCGGCGGCTTTTTCAGAATCGTCGCCCGCCCAAAACGGTCTGCCCGGAACCAACTCACTCTTCTCATTATCACTCGCGGGACCCGAGTTTGGACATCAAGCAGAAACGTTCTCCAATGTTTCACCTGGAAAACTGAATAAAGACTACGTCTTCAGCACCAAAAAATCCATCCAGTATTTTGTCTCAAGAGGTTTTAGGCTATTTCGGATTCCAATCCGTTGGGAACGAATCCAACCTGTGTTAAACGGCCCACTCACTCCTAGGTTTCTGGAACCGCTCACGAGACATCTCTCAGACGTCAGGGAAGCCGGTGCATCCGCAATCATTGAAATCCACAATTACGGGCGGTACATCAAAAAAGAAGGGACGACTGTCAAGACATTTGTAATCAACAAATCATCAACGGTTCGAACTCCCCACTTGGCAAACCTATGGTACCAAATTGCCCGCCAATTTCGCGATGACCCTGTCATTGCCGGTTATGGGCTCATGAACGAACCCCATTCCATGGGCAGCGGCAACTGGAAAGGAATTTCCAATGAGGTGGTTAATGCGATTCGAGAAATCGACCGAGACAAACGCATTTACATCTGTGGTGATGACTGGGCATCCGCACGAAAGTTCGATTACAAAAACGGCAAACCCTGGATTAGAAACGACCGAAACATTGTTTACGAAGCTCACTCTTATTTCGATAGCAATTTTAGTGGAAAGTATCGACTACCGTATCAACAAGAGTTGTCGATGGATTCAAATTTGGCGAATCGTTACAAAACCGTTTTAAACCCGTTCATCGATTGGTGCAAACAAAATGGCTGTGAGGGATTCGTGGGAGAAATTGGAGTGCCCAACAACGACCCTCGTTGGCTACAGGTCTTGGAGAATGCGGTTAAACTTTTACAAAAAAATGATATCCCCTGTTGTTATTGGGCAGCCGGTGAATGGTGGCATGACTACTTACTTTCTATCCAACCGAGAAAAGATGGAAAAGATCGCCCCCAACTCACAGTTCTAAACCGGCTGATGCAGGGCTAGTTTAACTGTCCGCAAGCTTCGTGAGACGATCGGAAAAATGATCAAAAAAGTCATCTGCCTGTTGCTCACTGATCATCGCCGAATCGTAGTGAATCCCCAGCCTGGTTTCACTGTTGAATTCATGCAACGTCACCGCAAATGAGGTTCCAATCCGTAGCGGTGCGACCAAGTCAAGGTCATCAATTAAAAAAGGACCGCAGCGAGTCGCATTGCCCTCAACCGGCAAACCTAAGTAAAAATTAATGTTCCCGATATTGGATAAAACACAGGTAGCGCCAACTCGATCCGTTTTAGCAAACGGTTTCAG
Source organism: Planctomycetota bacterium (assembly GCA_036137535.1). Lineage (GTDB taxonomy): Bacteria > Planctomycetota > Planctomycetia > Pirellulales > Pirellulaceae > JABAAE01. The sequence goes on from JAZABE010000021.1 coordinate 4,105, forward strand.
ATCCCCAAACAATGTTTTGCAAACCCAAAGTGCCCTGTGAAAATTCAATCCCAGCCTTGCTTTTTTCAACACCCTTACCCCCTTTTCAATACTCAACAAAAGAGCAGCAGGATCAATAATTTGACGACGACTTCGGGTGAAGGGCGAAACACTTACGCGGTTACAGGCAGAAAGTCCCCGATCTTGCAATGTCCGCTCATTAACAGGAATCATGATCCGCAGTGCCTGGGGAACTGGATGCCCTTGATCGATTTTCCACTGGTAAATCCAACGAAACAACTCCGCAGCCACCACTGAATTTAATGTGGTATTCCGAAGTCGGCAACTTCGGCGCAACTGGGCCGAAACCACCGATGGTAAAGAAATTTTTCGATAACCCAATTTTTCTTTCGGCGTACCCAATAATTTTTGAACCGAAGAAACAGGAACCAGCGGTTCTATTTTGGAAAAAGCCAACTGGACAGAAGCCCAAACGGACCGGTAATGATGAGCGAACCCTTTGAACAATTCTCTCCAGGATTGGGGGAATTTCCCGCGATTCTTCAATGAAGTCAAAGCTGTTTCCCTGTTGATTTCAATGCCCAAGTTTCCATCCAATCGGTGGATTGCATTGGCGACATCGGATAAAAATTGAGTTGCACCTAAACCATCACATAGAGCATGGTGAATTTCCAGAAAGATATCAGTTCGTTGTATTCCGGTTGAATCCGAAAAGCCTACGATTTTGAGACGCCATAGCTTTTCCTTAAACACATCAAATTGTTCCTGAAGCGGAAATTCTGGCTCGCCGACTGCCATTACCCTAAACTCAACCGGCAATGCCTCCGAATCTTCCGTAACCCATAATAGCTGTCTCCCTGATTTTTGAATGATACATCCAAACAACGGATGTAGACTCTGAGACTTCTTGACTGCCGTTAGAAAGAGCTCATTGGAAATCCGCCCCTGACAACGGATTCGCACCATGAAATTCGCTGGATAATGTTCATGATCGTCGACGACAAAAAACTCTTCCCAGACTGTCAGCGGTAACGGGAAAATTGAATTTGTCATGGATGACTGTCAGCGACAAGGAACTTTACAACAATTTTAAGTATTCAATCAGATCAGTCTGTTGCTGAACAGAAAGATCCTCTCCAAATGGATGACCGCGATTGGACTTCCCCTTTTTCCGCGTATCAAAATATTGCCTGCGTCGGTGTGAATCAATCGATCTTGGCATCTCTGTCAATTCCTGGATCAATAGCCCACCGTTCTTCTCATCAAACTGGTCGTTCGACCGTTTCCAGATCGTTGCCCGTGATTTTGGATCCAACACGCCCCGCAGGGTTGGAACACTTCCATTATGGAAATAGGGTGCTGTCGCCCAAATTCCATCCAATGGTGGCGCAACATAACCACGAGGCATGGTTAACGTCACCGCATTACCATAATCGCCAAGCCAACTTTCAGCGTATTTTTTCCGATAGGTTTTCGTAAGTGCAAACAGACGAACGGGATCCGTTTGAATTTCCTCCAAATCAATTCGATTACCCGGGTAATCTCTTGATTGACCATAAGTTCCATGACACTGCGAACAGCGATTTTCGAAGATGATTTTTCCGCGGGCTGCCCATTTTGAGTCGGTCGCGTAGGGATACTTGGGAGCCTGAACCGAAAACAAAAATTTTTGGATGCGTTTAAAGTCATTTTCAAATTGGCGAAATTTTGGCCCATCGTTCTGACGAACCATGATAAATGGCATCAAGGCCCGATGATGCCTTTCAGTAAACCCGTCAATGTAAATCATTTTCTTGTTCTTGTAGTGCCACCACGGCGGTGCATCCATATCATGGTGCTGTACAAAAGAGGGCACAAAAACATTCTTGAGATTCAAGTGCTTGTCTCGAAACGCCATCAAGCTCGTCCCAAAAATAACAGCATTGCTGGTTCCAACTGATGTTCCCATCGGAATTAAATTGGAACCGAGATCCATCGAGCTATAAGGCTTTTTGAGAATTCGTTTTGTCTTCCTCAGATCCTCGTAAAGAGTTTCAAGGGCAATCCTGTTATTCGGAAGGCCCGGGTAGGATTCATCACTTCCGTAGAGGGATCCACCATGGCACGAAAAACAATTCATGGACCAATTTCCATTCGCATCAATTACATACTGCAGCGGTTTTTCGGGATCATCTTTGCGTGGAGTGAAACCGTAACGATCAAAGGCCAATTGCCGACGTTCTTTCATTGACCCAATACGCGCCTTATCCTGAAGTTCTTTTGGCCAGGACTTCCAGATCAGATCAAACGTTTCTTGGTCAAAATCAGCAGGCAAGTATCCCTTATTGGCAATCAGTTCGAATCCAAGCTTGGCATCTTTTGAACTGGAAGCAACGGATTCATTTTGTCCCAAAATCCGCTGCTGTGCCTCGCAATACCTGGCTCCCCAAAACACCAGTAGTACCATCCAGCAATGGAAAGCCGGTTTCCTGCAGATCAATCGAAGATCCCAGGTGGTCCACAAAGCGGTTCGGTTAAGCGGTCTTAAGAAGCCAGACAATGCTAATGATAAAGAATTAACGGCACTCACTCCAATTGCTGATCGTCGACAATTCGCTTTCGCCAGGATTCAAGCTGGATCTCGGTCAAACTATTTTCCCGAAGAATCTCCTGTTCAGTTTCTTTTTCATGAACTTTGACTCGAATCGAAAGCCTTCCATCCTCAGCATATTGAAAACGAACCCGAACCGGTGTCTTTGCTGGAAGATCCGCCGGCAAATCCCGAACGACACATTTACCAACCTGTGAACATTCTTCCGGGTTGTCACTCTCACCTTCGACAATTTGGATCAAAATTGAATCCTGACCCTCTTTTTTTGTTTTGAAAACTTTTTCAACAACCGCGGGGAGGTGCGTATTTCGTCGGATTAAAAAAGCCGTTTGTTTCTGGTTGGTTTTCAGGTTGTATCCAGCCAACCCGAGACTATGCGAGTTCACATTTTTAATTTTAAATCTTGTTCGCTTGCCTTGCTCCTTGGCCAGTATCATTCCAGCCCGAATCGCTGCGCCATAAGCGACCGCTTCGTCAGGCGAGATCGAACGTTCAGGATTGATACCTGAAATGTCAACAAGCAGCCTAGAAACGGCGGGCATTCGTGTTGATCCCCCCACTAACAGAATTCGGTCAATATCATTCCAGGTTAGTTTGGCGGCCTTCAACGTTTGCCGGGTCGTAAACTCGGTCCGTCCTAATAAGTCGTGGGTCACCTGTTCAAAAAAATCTCGCGAGATTGAGATGCGGCTTGACTTACCCTCAAAATCTACGGAAATCGACGCTTTATTGCGGGCGCTGAGGGTTCGCTTAACATCTTCACATTCACGCAACATCCGGCCCAGAGAATTGGGTTCACTTCTCGGGTCAATTCCATGCTCATTCAGGAATTGTTCTGCCGCAAAGTCAACTAACCTTTGGTCCCAATCACGTCCACCCAATTCAACATCACCATCTGTCGCAAGCGCAATGTAATCTCCTCCATTTAATTCCATAACCGTTACGTCAAACGTTCCGCCGCCAAGATCGTAAACCAAAAGGTGCTTACAGATTCTTCCGTCATCACTTTGACCGTCAGCAAATCGCTGTTGAAATCCGTAGGCAATCGCAGCGGATGTCGGCTCATTAATAATATCTAACACATCGATTCCGGCCAGATAACCAGCTTCCTGGGTCGCTTTGCGACGTCTTTCATCAAAGTAGGCAGGTACCGTGATCACAGCCCGCTTAATCTCACCTATTTGCGCCTCTGAATCCTGTCGCAATTTTCGCAAAATATACGCGAGGATGACCTGGGGAGGATATTGTTTATCGTTAAAGGTTTTGTGGTAGGCCATGTGCCCAAGATCTCGCTTGGCACATTCGGCAATGGACTCCATATCGGTTGCCAATGCCTTGATCGCTTCTTTTCCAACAATGACATCGGTGTCATCAAACAAAACCACGCTGGGAGTGACTTTGTCACCCTCTGCATTGACCAAGGTTTGAGGACGCCCCATATCATCTAGGTAGGCAACTGCCGAAAACGTCGTTCCCAAGTCAATCCCAACTGATTTTTCGGTGATTTGTTTAACAGGAATATCCGATCCACGATCCAGAACGACCGTGACATCAAGGCTATCGCTCTCGTCTATCGAATCGAACCCGGCCGTGTCATCATTTGCCTCATTCGTATTTTCGAATATTTCAAACCCATCGTCGTCATACTGTTTTTGAAGTTTGTCAATAACATCCTGCATTGATCGAATTCGTTTCCTAGGATCCTTCTGCAGCATTCTCGTGATTAAATAATCGATTTCTTCCGGTATCTCATTTAGCTTTTCTTTGACGCTAGGAATGGGATCCGCCCGGTGAGCAATCAACGTGTTCAACAACGTTGACCGGAAAAAGGGGGGCTCCCCTGTCAGTAAAAAATAGAAAGTGCAACCGAGGCTGTAGATATCACAATGGTGTTCTACCCGCTTTGAATCGTCAGCCTGTTCCGGCGACATAAAATCCACCGTACCTACAATCTGGTTGTCACTGGTCAGGCTATCATCAGACAATTCACCGTCAACTCCGGAACCCGTGTCAAACCGTGCCAGTCCCATATCCAAAATTTTGACGGTCCCATCACGACAAAGCAGTAAATTACCGGGTTTAATGTCCCGGTGGATAATCCCCTTGTGATGAGCGTACTGAAGCCCCTTCGCGGCTTGGATGATAATTTCAACTCCCTTTTCACAGGTCAGCCGGCCATTGCTTTCGACATGGCTCTGCAGATCAACCCCGTCAACATATTCCATTACCAGAAAATGTCTTCCATGTTCTTCGCTGGCGTCAAATGCAGCGACGATATTCGGGTGTATCAGTTGCGCGGCAGCTTGGACTTCACGGTGAAATCTTCTCGCGGAGTATTTATCTTTGGTCGCCAATTCATTGAGAACTTTGACAGCAACCATTCGTTTCATGGTCAGGTGTTGGGCTCGGTAGACTTTTCCCATTCCCCCTTCACCGATTTTTTCCAGTAACGCATTGTTAGCCAGAACCAACCCGTGGTGCTTCCCTTTAATAATCCTGCCAACTTGAAAACGGGTTAGCAGCCCAGCCCTGATAAATTCCCTTGCCAGCGACTCGACTTCCTTATTTTTCTCATGGTCGATTGATTCGCGAAATCGCGAGATCTTCTCCTGCGACATTAAGCCGCTGTCGACAATATATTGAACAAAATCTCTCGTAGAAATCGTCATTGCTACTTGTTTTGGGTTACCAGCTAGAAGCCATTATTCTAATGAAACAAAATTTTTTGTGATCAGGCCATGTTGAAATCAACTCATTACGTCCCCAAAAAAAAAGGCCCTGACTAAATCAGGACCTCAATCTCAGTATTTTCTGAACAACGATCGCCTACGAACTTTTGAAGTAACCTGTGAAGTCGATGACATACTCTGTTAATCGGGCCGTAACACTGCCTTCGGTATCAAATTCAAACATATTTCGACCAAGATCGATCACAATGATTCCAGCAGCCAAAAGAAAGAGCAAGCAGATCGTTTGAATGGCAACCATCCAGGCCGGAATCGGCTGCTCCAAGATCATTCCTTGTGCTGGCTGTGGTTTCCGTACCGACACAGCTGATGCAGTTATATCGGGTGACATGACTGCCATGCCGTCATCCACCACTTCTTCAACCGCTAACGCATCGGCGAAAACATCTTCGCCCATTTGCGACGAGTCGGAAACAATTTCCGAAGATTCATCATCGTAGATTTCAGAGTCTTCCAAGGCAATCACTTGGGAACCGCTAGATTCATCTTCAGCGTCTGCTTCCAACGGAGTCAACATGAAATCATTGTCGGCTTGCACATCAGCACCTACTGAAGCTTCATCCGCTTCCAGCAAGTTGATTTCAGAATCTTCAGGCAATTCCAGCGCATCGATATCCGATCCTCCAAGCTCAAGCGGCTCTTCATCCAGGGACAACCCACTATCGGTCGGGCTTAAATTGATACCACTATCAGCTGCATCAAGTGCGATTTCACTTGAATCATCGTCCAGCATCAGGCTACTGTCGTCGCCAAAATCCGAACTCAAATCAGAGTCGGAATCCATAGCAATTTCGTCATTGCTGTCATCCTCGATTACCTGGGCAGCATCGTCTGCACCAAACAAGTCATCCTCGGCCAAAAGCAATTCGTCATCACCGACCACCATTTTACCGGTGTCCGACGGACTATCACCAGGATCGGCATCGCTACCGGATAAGACATGGCTTTCATTTGACGACAAGTTCCCTTCGCTGCCGGTTCCGAGATCAATCTCGACATCCAGTTCGTCAAGCGGAACTTCTGCTGAAGAATCCGCGATTAGCCCCGCGTCACTTGATAAATCTTCATCTTGGTCAGCCGAGCTCATCTCGATCCCGTTTTCTCCGGCGAACCGTTTAAGTTCTTCCATCTTGAATTTCCAGCTTGGACCATCTCGATAGCCGAAAATTTCATTGCGTGATCGCAGGTCCGTCAATTCATCAACGGTCTTACCTAACATCTTTGCTGCGTCTTCGAGAGGAATCAGGTTTCCTGCCATAATTATTGCGACTCCAAAATTTGTCTGCGTTCATCGCCTTTCGACGTTAGAACGAATTTCTCGAGGCGTGGGTTGTTTGCCATTGAATTCATCCAGTCGCAAATCCCATTCCACTTTTCGAACACTGCTAAGTTTGATTTCACCTGAATTTCGATCGATCCCATAAACACTGAGAACTTTTCTCTTGGGATCCACCAAAGCAATCTGGCTTGAAGTCGCATTGCCTTCCAACCTAATTGCAATCAGACCATCATTTTCAGCAGTGACCGTCGAATTTTCTTTCCACTTTTGATTGTGATTGAATTGGTCATCAAGTATAGGTTTTTGTGGTAATTTCTCCTGAAAAGCAAAAGAACTTAATGCCAGGAATAGAATTCCCAACGTCACTACACCCAAAATCGATAATCTCATTACAGTCCATTCCTTCGAGTTTCGCCTTTTCGATCAACGAAATCTCATTCTAAAAGCGTAAAAAAACGGTTCAAGACTCCGAAATTCCCCAAATCAAGGTTTTCCGGTAACTTTATCGCCTGAAACCCTGAACCAAGGAATTAGCGGGGATCTAGTGAATCACCAACCGATTTATTTATCAAAACTTTTCTCCCCGAGTCATTTACACGGGCAGAAAAGTCGTTTTTCGACATCATTTGTGTTTTGTAATG
>JAZABE010000022.1:0-2950 GCA_036137535.1 Planctomycetota bacterium
AGGTGACCGTAGTTCCTTTCTGATCACAAGGAACAGTAAAAGTGTAATGCTGGACCCCTTTTGCATCCTGATGCGTGCGAACTGACTCAGCCATAGCCCGCGAGGCACTTAAGGCGGTGGTCATGCCCGTGTAAACGCAGGGACCGACGCGTTCAGTGGAATTTGGGTCGGGACGGGATTTTACGGTCCCGCCCTCGGAGAGTATCAGGGCATTCTGTTGTGTGTCGTACCGAATTGAAGCCGACGAAGAAACACTGTTGCGATGGTAGAAACTGTGTCCGGAAAACTCGAGAGTCACCGGCTTGGATGCCGTGATCACGGACGCAGCGGCGTCATTGTCCCCAATGAATTTTTCTTCATTGAGAGTGACACCACCCACTTCGTAACGGCAAATTATTTTATCGGGACGCCACCGCATGCTTTTGGGCCGAGGGTGCTTGTAGGTTTTTCCATTGATCACGACGCTTCCGTAAAGAACCCGTGTGTCTTTGTAGAATTCCCAACCCTGGTAATCGTTACCCGTCCCGGTATGTTCAGTCCCGGTGATTTCGCTGGTCAATAGTCCAACGCCGCGACTGCGGAGATCATGGTGAAACGGGTGAGTTAGCCCGATGGTTTCGTGTTCGATTAATTTCCAGCTGGCGTGAAAACCTCCGATGTAATAGGTCACATTTCCTGCGAGGAATCCATGTTTTCGGCCTTGGATTTCCTGTTCCAACCGTTGGCAGTAATTGGTGTATGGCGGGGACTCCCCGTCCGGATTCTGCCCATTAATCGCATCACAAAGGAACACTATTCCCAGAAGCAAACAGGGTAATCGTCGGTTGTTCAAACGTCGCATTGAGTTTTGGTTCTTGGTTTAAATTGCAGTATCAGGGACGCTCAGTTGCTGAATAACCCGGCTCCCTGAGGAGGGTTGAATTGATTCAAGAGTCGCGGGCTTATTGCATTTTCAATTACCGGGGCAGCGGTGGGGTAATGGCACGTGCACCATCATCCTTAACGGCAAAAAACGCCAGGGGATTCTTCTGCAGATCGGCGATCCGACAAGCGTTTCTTGCGTAAGAGTTTTGGTTGTGAATTGCTTTGGGTTTGATTGTGCCAGAAAGTATCAGCTCACCTGACCCGTAGCTGATCCAGTAAATTTTAACAGGGTCCTGAGTATGGTTTTCAAACCAGACCCGGCAATTGACGCCATTCTCCGATTGAGCCGGCGCGTTGTCTCGCTGTTCGACCGGAACCCAGTCCGGCGTGATTTTTGGTTTCGGTTCGTCTTTTTCACTAGGGAAAGTGGCTGCGAGCTCGCTCAGATCAATACCTTGGATCATTTTAAGATCTGGCGCGGCCTTTCTGAGTTCCTCGATACCGTGTGACGTGACGCGGGTTTGCCAGACGTAAAGTGTCTTTAGTTGATTCCGTTGTTTGAGGGACTGGAGTGCATTGTCAGTGATGGCGGTTGAATGCAGGGTGAGAGATTCCAGTTTTTTCAATTCAATGAGATGACTCTTTGGCGAATCATCGATTTTCGTGTTTTCCAGGTGCAGCCAACGCAGGTTTTTCAGTTTGTTGAGATGTGACAGCCCTTGATTGGTGATGTTGGTGTGACTCAGGTCGAGCCAAACGACATTTTGCAGTTTGCAGGTTGAAGCCAAGACGGCATTGGCTGTGGTCCGCCTACGGAGGTGAAAACCGATTTCAAGTCCGATGCTACTCTCGCGAACAGTCGCCCCTGCCCTTTTGATTCCGCCGAGCAGTTGGTTGATGTTGTCAGCTGCGGCGAACTCGGCTGAAAAACTGAAAAAACAGGTAATAAAAAACGCGACGTTCGGTTGTCGATGCATGTCGGGTTTTCGAGTCATTCGGAGCAATCACCGAGCTTTAGAATAATGGTAACGGTTGTCCAGTGCACAAAGGAAATGGTCGGCCCTGGGTGTCATGGACTTCCCGGTGCGGTGAAATGCCCATGGCCTTGTAAACAGTGGCATGGAAATCGGCGGGGCTGCAGGCGTCGGTTTTGGGTTTGGCGCCATCTTGGTCACTGGAGCCGTAAATCTGTCCCCCGGAAATGCCTCCGCCGGCAAGTAATTGGGAATAAACGGCGGGGTAGTGATCCCTGCCGCCATTCCCATTGATTTTGGGTGTCCGGCCAAAATCCGTAATCACCGCTACGAGAGTCTCTTCCAGTGCCCCTCGTTGATCGAGGTCAGTGAGCAGTGCGGAAAGTGATTGATCGAGCACGGGCAGAAGGCGTTCTTTCATTTTTTTGAAATGATCCCGGTGGGTATCCCAGTTGTCGCCATTTCCCCCGGCAAGGTCACCTGCACCTGCGTTGACCTGAACAATCGGGACTCCCGCCTCGGTGAGACGTCTGGCTAGGAGCATGCTTTGTCCACCAACGTGATCCCCATAGAGGGCCCGGATGCGAGGGTCTTCCAATTCTAAGTTGTAGGCATCTTTCACGGGTGAGCTGAGCAGCATATCCTTGGCCATCAGTTCGAATTGATTGAAACGCGTGAAATCTTCTTTGGACCCGATGGATCGGGTCAGTCTTTTCTTTAGATATTGACGATCTTCAACTCGATCCCGGTTTAGGTTGAGTTTCAGATCGAGTTCCCGGTTGGTGTATCGGGAGGTCCCTCCGTAGGGTTTGCCCGCCGGGGTTTTCATCATGATGGGATCAAACTCCGCTCCCAGCCAGCCTCCAAATTGTCCCTGGATCAAGGCTCCGTTGTCATAGTTCAGGTAGGGCATCGCGATGGCCCGTGGCGTTCCTTCGTGGACCCGACAGAATTTTGATAGCATAGCGGTCAATGATGGCCAGTTGCTGCGGTCCTTGGCTTTACCCAGTGGACGGTCCTGTGCCGTGAGGCTCGTGTAAAGGGCTCCCCCGTGACCTCCGACGCCGTGATGCAACGAACGAACGACGGCGAGTTTTTCCGTATGTTGTGCC
>JAZABE010000023.1:0-1244 GCA_036137535.1 Planctomycetota bacterium
AATAACGAGATCGGTACTCTCAACGATGTTCACCGGCTTTCGGGCATTTTGTCCAATTCAACCATTTTCCATACCGATGCAGCCCAGGCGTTAGGAAAAATGGATTTCAACGTTCACCAAAGCGGCATTCACCTGCTAAGCCTCAGCGCCCACAAAATTTACGGTCCCAAGGGGATCGGCGCTCTTTTCGTGCGGCGAGGCACCCGGCTAAAACCACTCTGGGATGGCGGAGGACATGAACGGGGAAAACGAAGTGGCACCTTGAATGTCAGTGGAATCGTCGGCTTTGCCAAGGCCATCCAACTCTTGATGGATTCCCGTGAAGAAGAAGAAACACGGATTCGCCAGCTGATGGGTTACTGCCTAAACCGAATGGCTCAAACGATTGACCACGTCAAACTAAATGGGCCTGCCATTCCGCAACGATTGCTGGGAAACCTGAATTTCCAAATCGACGGCATAGACGCCGAAACCTTGGCATTAAAGATCCCCGACCTCTGCATTTCAACTGGAAGCGCGTGCACCTCGGCCGACCCCGAGCCCAGCCACGTGCTTCAAGCCATTGGCCTAAACGAGATGCAGGCGCGGTCCAGCATTCGAATTGGCATTGGACGATTCAACACCGAGGAAGACGTCGAGTGCGCCGTGCTGAAAATTGCTCAGGTCGTCAGAACACTCAGGCCCTAATTCCCTTGACAGGTAACACGAACCGTTACTCAGAGGGAGGCGGGTCAAACTTGGGTGCCGTGGGCTCATCGTGTTCATCGTAATCAAAAGACTGAGCACTCCCAGGTGAGTCTGATTCGTAATCCATCGCCTCCTGAACATCAATGGATTTCTGGACATCCGTCAAGGATTTCTTCAGCTTGCCGTAACCCTTACCAATGGTTTTGGCAACTTCTGGCAACTGCTTTCCGAAAATCAAAACGGCAAGCACAGCCACTAACAACAGCTCGCCATATCCCACGTTAGGTAACATTGATTTTCCTCTGCTTAAAATCACAACCAAAAGGTTAAGAGACGTTCTTGAACACCACTTTTCCTGTTGCCACAACAGTGCCCCCAATCATCTCGGAACACCATTGTCTCAAGAAAACCGGCTCAAGACTCAATCTCCCAATTCTGCTGGCTTCCACGAGCTTCAAACCAGCCCGTTGGTTTCCCGGCAATAGTGGAGGGTTATTCTTCTTTCGATTCTTCAGTTTCGATTTCTTCGGCTTCAGCTTCTCTGATTCCGTCCTTAA
>JAZABE010000024.1:0-4680 GCA_036137535.1 Planctomycetota bacterium
AGGTAATGCACTCAAAGTGCGTTCCAAGACAAAGATTAAAGAAAATGAGTGGCAGCATCTTTGCTTGACTTACGACGGTTCGGGCCAAGCAAAAGGCGTCAAAATCTATTACGACGGGGTCAGTCAAGCATGGGATGCTCAGCAAGATCGCTTGAAAGACACAACGAAAACGGATGCCCCGTTTTTGGTCGGGCAGCGGAATAATGGCACACCGCTCAAGGGATTGCTGGATGATTTACGGGTGTACCAAAGAGATCTGACGGCAGTTGAGGTAAAAACGTTGGCAGGGACAGACGGTCTACGGGAGCTTCTAAAAACGGAACCTGGCAAACGGACCGCGAAGCAGTTGGCAGCTCTGCAAGATCATTATTTTCAATCGGTAGACCAAGAGGCTCAGGGTTTTGCCAATCAAATTGCCACCCGTCAAAAACGACAAGGAGAGTTGGGTAAGCCGTTGACGACCGTTATGGTGATGCAGGAAATGCCGAAGCCTCGGCTGACCTATATTCTCGAACGAGGCCATTATGCCTCACCGAAAAAAGAAGAGGTGATCAAGCCCGGGACGCCGTCGTTTTTGCCGGCGATGCAGCAGGATTTGCCTCTCAATCGCTTGGGCTTGGCAAAATGGATCGTGAGTCCCGGTAATCCGCTGACGGCGCGGGTAACGGTGAATCGCTATTGGCAGATGTTTTTCGGCAGAGGTCTGGTGGAATCGGCTGAAGATTTCGGGACGCAGGGGACACCACCAACTCACCCAGAACTTTTGGACTGGTTGGCAGCGGATTTTTCCCGTAATGGATGGAACATTAAGCGGACACTAAAAACCATCGTGATGTCGGCAACTTATCGGCAGTCATCGATCGCGACTCCCGAGAAAATCGCCAAAGATCCTCGCAACAGCTTTTTTAGTCGGGGGCCGAGGTTTCGGCTTTTGGGAGAATTCATACGCGATAGCGCCTTGGCAGTAGCAGGATTGTTGAACGATAAGGTGGGTGGACCTGGTGTGAAGCCTTACCAACCACCCGGATTATGGAATGAGGTCAGTCTGAACGGCGGCTTACGGTTCAAAAGGGATTCTGGGGAAAAACTTTATCGAAAAAGCATGTACATTTACTGGCGCCGCAGTGCCCCGATGCCAAGCCTGTCTATTTTTGGGACGCCTTCGCGTGAAAAATGCGTTGTGAGACGGGCCAAAACCAATACCCCGTTGCAGGCTTTAGTCACGTTGAACGATGAACAATTTGTTGAAGCGGCGCGGTTCCTTGCTCAGCGGGTGATGTTGGATCTGAAAGGTTCCGAGGTCAAGTCGCAAATTATTCTCGCGTACCGTTTGGTGACCGGTTCACGGCCATCCGCTAAGTCTCTGGATTTACTCATGCGAACCTACAACGAGGAACAAAAACTGTTTGCGGCCAATGTCGCAGAGGCTAACAAGCTATTGGCAACCGGTGAGAAGAAGCGGGATGACTCACTGGAAGCTGCTTCCCATGCGGCGATGACGATTGTGGCGGGGATCATCATGAACCTGGATGAATCATTAACCCGCGGCTAAAAACTAACCCCTTTTTCCGACAGATGCCGATATGAACGACCTGGAAAAATTAGCTCAGATGACGACACGGCGGCAGTTGCTGGCGGATGCTACCAAACCGTTGGGAGCTGCTGCGTTGGCTTCGTTGATGGGTAGCGGCAGTGGCAAACTGGCCCGTGCGGCAGAGCGATCCGATTTCCCGGGGGGAAAAACGACACCCGGATTGGCAGAGCTCCCTCATTTTGAGCGGAAAGCCAAAAGCGTGATTTATCTGTTTATGTGTGGTGGGCCGTCGCACATCGATACCTGGGACTACAAGCCGGCATTAAGGAAAATCCATGGTCAGGAATTACCCGAATCGGTCCGCAATGGCCAGCGGATTACAGGGATGACATCGGGTCAAAAAAGCTTTCCCTGTGTGGCCCCCATGTTTAAGTTTGGGCAGTTTGGTCACAACGGGACTTATGTTAGCGAAATTCTGCCGCACACCGCGAAAATTGTTGATGACATTGCCGTGATCAAATCGGTGAACACCGAAGCAATTAACCATGACCCAGCGATTACTTTTATCAATACTGGTGTCCAACAACCCGGAAAAGCCAGCTTGGGATCCTGGGTTAGCTACGGGCTGGGTAGTCACAACGACGATTTTCCCGCCTACGTTGTCATGATTTCCAAGGGTCCCGGACAAAAACAAGCACTCTACGAGCGGTTGTGGTCCAGTGGATTCCTCCCCTCCAAGCACCAGGGGGTCAAACTGCGCAGTGGAAGTGATCCGGTGCTTTACATAAAAAATCCGGGTGGTGTGGATCGAAAAATGCGGCGCCGGATGCTCGATCGAATTCGGGAGATTAACCAAGAGCATTACGACCAGTTTCTGGATCCAGAAACGCAAACGCGGATTGCGCAATACGAGATGGCATTTCAAATGCAAAAAAGTGTTCCGGATTTGATGGATCTTTCCACGGAGCCGGAATATATATTTGACCTGTATGGTCCCGATTCGAAAAAACCGGGTACCTTTGCAAGAAATTGCATTATTGCTCGGCGAATGGCTGAACGAGGGATTCCGTTCATGCAGTTGTTTCACCGGGGTTGGGATCAGCACGGTAGTTTGCCGAAACTCATCCGGGGACAATGCCAGACCATCGATCAACCTTCAGCAGCCTTGGTAATGGACCTTAAGCAACGAGGGATGCTTGACGATACACTAGTCATTTGGGGTGGAGAATTCGGTCGGACCATTTATTCCCAAGGTAAACTCACTAAGGATAATCACGGTCGAGACCACCATGGTCGATGTTTTACGATGTGGATGTCCGGCGCGGGGATTAAAGGAGGGGTAGAGCATGGCAAAACGGATGATCATTGTTATAACATTGTCGAAAATCCAGTTCATATCCGTGATTTTAATGCAACCATCCTGCATCAATTGGGAATTGACCACAACAAATTAACCTTCCGTTACCAAGGGTTGGATCAAACGCTGACGGGTGTTGAGCCATCACGAATTGTGAAAGAGATACTCAGTTAATGGAAGGCTCTCAAACATTAGTCGATGCCCTGGAAAAATACGAAATCGAATCCCGTTATGGCGAGCTGGCTTCTGAAAAAATCGACAAGCTGGCAGAATACTGTGGTCTGTTGTGGGAATGGAATGACCGGTTAAATCTCACCCGTCACACGACGTGGGATAAGTTCGTTTCCCGTGACCTGATTGACACCCTTGAGCTTTCGACGTTGCTCGATGAATCGGAAACGGTGCTGGATGTGGGTACCGGAGGGGGCGTTCCAGGGATCCCACTGGTGATTTTGCGTCCAGACTTGACGGTCGGTTTATCTGAATCCGTTGTCAAAAAATCGAGGGCCGTTCAAGGGATCGTAGTTGAGTTGGGCCTGGAGATGACGTTCTTTGAAGGACGTGCGGAAGCAGCACTACAAGATTACGGATTTGACACGCTGTTTTGCAGGGCGGTTGGACCGCTTTGGAAGATTCTCTTCTGGTTTGAACATCAGTGGGAATCAATCGGCCGAATCTTGGCGATCAAGGGTCCAAAATGGATCGAAGAACGGCAGGTTGCTCGGCACAAAGGTTTGCTGCGGGATCTTGATTTACGAAAAGCGGTGACCTACAGCATGCCGGACACTGAAAGCGAAAGTGTGATCTTGAGTATCAGGCCCAAAAGGCGAAATTAACTCCTTCAGTGGCGACTTCACCCGACCGATGTGCAGCACCGGTTGTTATTCAATGCCCTGTATTATTCCAGACCCCGGGAACCCAGGGGGGGGATTTCTACACCAACAGATTGTCTTAAGGTTCTCTTGGGGACAAATCTTGGCAGGATGACAAAATTTAGCCCGGTGGTTCCGCGGCTGACATCGACGTTAAATCCAGCCCGCACAATGGTAGATTCACCAATTCGTGAAATAGCAAATCGTTGCCCGAGGTTCCCCGAGGCCGCAAAGTCGATGCTGGTGCCAAATGACAGGGCCCATTTTTCGGTTAATCGTTGATTGATTTGCGCATTTAAAACATTGGCACTGATTGGCCCTTCAATACTTCGAAAACCAACATACAAATTTCCAACCTCAGGTCGTGTTAGTCGTGCGCCGAGACTGATGGTCTTCAGTCCTTGGCTGAAAGTATCGGCATAGCCATCAGAGAGAATTGTGAACCGGTCACCGACGTGCCAGCGAAAATCGTAATCAAAGACACCCAGAGACTCCCCGTGGTTGTCTCGGTCAGCTTTTGGGAAAAATGTGCCATGAAAGTCAAACACGATCCAGTCAATGATTTTCTGATTTTCCATTGGCCCTCGCTTGGTTTGCCAACGCTGATTTACTCCGAACCGAGCAGCGAAGAGATCGTCTGCGATTTCTGGCGATCCGGTTACGTTAGACTGAATCGCGTTACGGAAGGCAAAGTTCCTTTCATCGAATCGGATGGGAACATTGCTGCCAAAAGTACCTCCAAAAGAATCAAACAGAAAGCGGCGTCTGAAATGTTCCTGGGCATCATCATCCAATGCGTGGTACAGGGGAAAATCGAACAGTTCATCGGTTGATTCGGCAAAAAAGAGATCTGCTTCCCATTCAACCTTGTGGGCCAATCCATTGATGTTCAAGAGCACGTCCTGGATTTGCGGGTT
>JAZABE010000025.1:0-4454 GCA_036137535.1 Planctomycetota bacterium
TTGCCAACACTAAGGGAAATTGATTTTAAGTTCCCCGGATCTCCAAGGCCTGGAGCGTCATCGCTGCTCTGCCCCATCGCTGCTGGGATGAAGGTGCAAAAAAATCCGGAAACGCAAATCGCCCAAACTGGTGAGAGGGCAAAGGAGGGAGCGCGTTTCATGGTTTCCCTTTCCGTTTAGGTTGTATTTCACAGCAAAAACCAAATAAATTCGCCATCCAGGCAATTCACATTGATATAGAACCGCGAAAATCATGAAAGTTTGCTGCGCGGGGCTTTCCAATAAGCCACCAGCATTATTATCGCTGGTTGTTTTCACCATTGCAATAATGATTTGGTGATATCAACCCTGGAGGCAAACGGCGAAAAACAATTACGAGGGTGTAAATCCCTTGATTTTTTGGTCTCTGAACTCAAGGGCTGAAACTAAGAGGCTGGCCGTACAAATTTTTTTAGAGTTTTTTGTGAAAAATCATCAACTCCCGACCGTGGTTGCAAATCCTAATCCGGGACCCGTCAGTTTTTCCGTGGCAATCCGACCGTTGATCGGCAAGAAAAGATCTCGATACTTATTTTCCCATTTTAGGTTACCCTCGGGGCAGTATTGACGCCCGTTTCCCTCGATGGCCGCAACGGTTGGAATGTGGGCCGCAAGGCTTGCTGAATGCAGAAAGTTAGGACCGATGCAAGTCAAGTCTTGGACACAAAGAAACATCTTGTGTTTTTGTGCAGCGGCGGCCATCAGCAGGGAGCCGGTCTGCCCTTTGCAAGCCTTTAACGCAATACCAGAATATCCCTGTTCTCGGGCCATCAGCAAGGATTCGTAATCGACTAGAGATTCATCAATCACGACCGGTTTAATTGCTGAAGCTTGATGAACCGTGTTGTGGGCATTGCTTTTTAGGTTGCGGTGAGTTGGTTGTTCAATGTACTGGATGCGTTCAAATCCTTGGGGATTGCGGCTCTGAATTAAGTCCAAAAATTCGATGACATAGTTAATGGACGAGCATCGCTCGTTAAAGTCTAGTGAATAATGCCAGCGGGAGCATTTTTGCTCCTTTTGAACCTGGGTCGCGGCGGCGTCAATATCGAGAAAGCGTTCGGTATCCCAATCAAAATCGTTGCCATCAAGCTTGATTTTCAAATGGGTTAAGCCGTCTCTTTGGATCCAATCACCGAGTAGCTCAGGAAAGTCCTGGTCGGTTTTGGTTTTACCCCAGCGACCAAAAACAGGATCGAGGGCGCCGATTAAATGGTAGAGCGGCAGCTGGGGTTGTGGGGCCTTGCGGATGTAGTCTGACAGAAAATCGCCTTTAAATTCATCTCCCAGGAAATGGGAAAGATCGTCTTCCAAAAATTCGCGACCCAGTGTTTGAAATGAATTTAAATCGTAATGCCTTCCAAAGGCATCATGCAGCGATGCATCAAATGGACTTGCTGCAACCAGTGTGCCTAAACGCGGTATGGATTCCGGAAGTTCTGCATCCTTTGCCAGGCCTTCCGCGATCGTTTCATAATCCTTTTCCAGTTCATGAACCAGGTACATTGGATGGCTAAACGACCCTTGAACGGCAGCGTAGCGGTTGATGCGATTGGCAAGTTCAATCAAAATTTCTAAAGTTTTCTCAGCTGGTATTGCCGAGGTGGGCCACGCCCAAATATTTCCCATGGTCATCGAGCCATGGCCTCGAGTGCATTTACCCGACTGGTCTTCAATTAGGGTGTCAACGTGATAAACAACGACATCGTTGACGACACGGCCTCCAAATTTCATGGGAGAACGGTAGGCATACCGTTTTTCATAAGAGTTGATTTCTCGGATCTTAAAAGAATCTGGCATTCGAGTCTCGTAAACGTCTTGGGTGCGAGTTGCACTGTGTGAGCGTGACGGTTTTTTTTTCTAGGATTGATGAGCCTTAGCGTCGACAGTTTTCGTTGTGGACGGTCGGATACGGGAATTCAGGTTACCATTAAAACCGATCTGGGAGGTTCCATCCATCAAGCCGCCCAATCAAAACAGCCCTTTGCGTACGGCCCATGTGGCTGCCTGCGTTCGATCATCCACGCCAATTTTTTTCAAAATATGTTGAACGTGTTCCTTGGCGGTTTCATAAGAGATTTCCAATTGTTGGGCGATGCGTTTATTCGACTGCCCCAAGGTTATCTGTTGAAGGACTTGGTTTTCGCGTTGTGTCAGGGGAACTTCAAGGTCGGAATCGAGTCTAGGCGTCGCTAACGCACCGGTAACCCGACGAAGTTCCTCCCGGGTCCAAGTCGATTGGCCCGATGAAGCATTTTGGATTGCCTCGAGCAAGATGCTAATTGGAGCATCTTTGAGGGCGTAGCCAGAGGCACCCAGCGAGATGGCTCTTGAGACATAATTAGGATTATCGTAAGCGGAAACGATTAAGATGGCCGCTGAGGGTTGAAGGCTCTTGAGTTTGCCTATGCTGTTTAAACCATTTTCATTCTGCAAGCTTACATCCAAAATAATGAGATCGACGAGCGTGGAGTTTAAACAATGAACGGCTTGCTGGATTGTCCCTGCCTCACCCGCCCACTGAAACTGGGCGTGGTTCAGAATTGATTGAAATCCACGACGCACAACGGCGTGGTTGTCAATGACAAAGACTCGTATCGACATCGAAATGACCAATGAGTTGCGGG
This sequence comes from Planctomycetota bacterium, assembly GCA_036137535.1. Lineage (GTDB taxonomy): Bacteria > Planctomycetota > Planctomycetia > Pirellulales > Pirellulaceae > JABAAE01. Next base: position 2,667 of record JAZABE010000025.1, read on the forward strand.
AGCCAATGAATGATCTGCGAACGGTTTAAAACCGACCTGATGTAATCTAACATGCCTATTGAAAATTGACCACGCTGTAATCGAGATCGCCCAATTCACTTTTTGAGAAGGTTAATTTGCGCGGTTGGTTTTTTCCTTCGCAACTTCAAGAGAGAATAGTTTAAGGACTTTTGTCGGTTCTTCGCCGTTGGCGTAAAAGTCCAGTATTCGCACCGTCGGTTGGGGAGACTGGATTCGGATCTGCAGGCATTCTTGACCGATCAGTTCAATGAACTTGTCTGCCCATTCGATCAAGTGGACGCCCGGCTGCGAGATGGTTTCGTCAAACCCAATACCGAAAATCTCGTCTTCATCTTTAAACCGGTAAAAATCAAAGTGATTGATGGGCACGGTTATCCCGTCTGCCGTTCCAGAGTATTGATTCTGCAACGAAAACGTGGGACTCGAAATCGCCAGTGGGTTGACGCCCAAGGCCGTGCAACAGCTGGTGGAGAAAAGAGTTTTTCCAGCGCCTAGAGTTCCACTTAACGCAACAATAAATGGATTATTCAGGGGTATTTGAAGGATCAAACGCCCTAAGGCAAAGCCCAGGGTCTGGGTCTCATCAGTCGAATTGGATTGGATTGAAAAGTTCATCGCATGGTTTATGAATGGAGTTAAATTGACGGTTTGCGGATGGCCGTTGAAGACTGGTTGTTCAAAAAGCTGGACACGGGGATAGAATCGCAAAGGGATTTCAGGTTAGCTCCGAGGTCAAGGTCTTGAACCGTCAGAAGTTGCCCGGCCTGTTCTCTGGCAAAAACAACAAAACGACACCCTTGGCTTCGAATTGTCTGTACGGCATCATCAAGTGCCTCTGAATCTTTATAATAAGCCGGGTCACCGATCCGTTGAATTGTGTCTGCACCGACGAGAAAATGGTGGTTAGGAAAACAAACCGCTTTTTCTGCAAAGGTAGGAGCACGAGTGATCCACAAGGATTCGTTTTCAAATTTGGCAATCCGTCGCTGAAGGGAAAGGAAATCCAGCGGAGGTTTGTCTGGGTTGGTGATGGAGAGTTCGTAGTCAACTCCTTCACCATAAACCTTTTGGTACACCTGGGCCATTTGTCGGTGCCCGTCGTGAATTGGGTTAAATGAACCCGATAAAATCCCAGTTGTACTAGGGAATTGCTGGGTATCCGTGGCGTGACAAAACATTGTTTTTCCTTCGAACACTTCCCGCCATTGCTGGGGAGCTTGACATTCTTCACTGGTCACCAAAACGCCCTCCGGGGGTGAGTAAACCTCCGGGTCTTTGGCTATTAAATTGTAGATTTCCAAAAGGCCAAGCTGAACAATTAACTGTTCCTCTTCATTGCGGGTTAAACAACCCTTGGGCCAAGCAGCACTGACCCAGCGGGTCTTCCGTTGGCCTTGAATACTCAGATGAAATCGCAATTTGCCCTTTTTGGATGGGCTTGAAGAAAGCGATGCGGTGAGTCCCACGGCGTAATGATCCGAGGGATTGGTGCACTGGGCATCTTGAAACGTTTTCATTGCCAGACTCGCGGCGGTCGCCTGAGAACAATAGTTTTCAGGATGAAATCCAAGGAATTGCCTTAGACTGCATCGGGATTAAGGAATGGTTACGTTTAAAATGGAATTGGAAGCTCCAGGCACACTCAGCAATTCGCTGGCCAATCGGGACCCGCCTCCGGTCAACGTCAGGGACAATTCCAAAGGGGATCTGTGGATGAATGTTATTAAAGGATTTAGGTTCAATTTATGGGACATTTAGGTTATATTT
>JAZABE010000026.1:0-3723 GCA_036137535.1 Planctomycetota bacterium
GCGGGTTTGAACATTATTAGCCGTGAGCCCACTAACGATCCGTTGAGGGTTTGCGGTTACCTAGATCAACTTGCCGTGGCTGACGGGGAAAGCGAAATGACATTTTCGAATCTGGTTGCCTGTATCGAAGAGTTTACCGCTTTGAGGAAATCCGTTGGAAAAACAACTCTGCTTGTATTAGTGACTGACGAAGCAGGCGATGATCCTTACCAAAAGATTGGCGATGTCAACGCCGTGGATGTGGTCGCGGCAAAGTTAAAACAAAATTCCATGCTTTTCTTTGTTATTGGCTATGCTGCACCTTTTGGACGAGAATCCGACTTGGTAGAAGGCACTCAGAAAAACATTTCTTATGGACCGGAGTCCGCCTTCCGCGAGAGGATCAACCTTGGCCTGTGGGATGGATCAACTAATATTTTTCGATACGACAGTGGATTTGGGCCCTGGAACTTGGAGAGATTGTGCCGAGAAAGTGGCGGTCAATTCCTGCCCGATCGACCAGCTCAACGCTCGATGCGGCTGGTCAGCAAAATGCAAAGTAATTGGCCGGCCGTGACAACGGAGCAGTTCAGTAGTGTAGTGATGTCCCGCTACAAGCCTTACTATGGTCCGATTGAAGCCTACGAGCAAGATCTCCAATCGAACAAAGCCAAGCTGGCACTTCATGCGGCAGCGAAACTTCCGCATGCCCGAACGCTTCGTGTTCAAGTCTACGAATTTCGGCAAACCAATGAAGCCGCGATGGTTCGTTCGATCAACAGCACGCAGAGGGTTCCAGCGGTCATTCAACCAGGGCTGGAAAAATTGTACAACCTGTTAAAAAGTGGCGAGGCCGACCGGGAAGCTCTCGTTTCCAAACGCTGGCGAGCTTCGTATGATTTGGCCTACGGTCGAACGCTGGCAAACTATGTTCGTGTGATCGGGCTGAACTCCATGTTGGCCGAACTCAAAGCGGGTAAGACATTTTCCAACCCAGAGAATAACAGTTGGATGTTGGTGCCCGATGATGAGGTTTCCACTGGTACATCAAGCAAGAAGATGGCGCAAAAAGCCAACGTTTATTTGAGGCGGGTGATCGATGAACACCCGGAAACGCCTTGGGCATTGATTGCCAAAAAGGAACTTGAAAGTCCGTTCGGCTGGAAATGGCAGGAAACTAAGCGGTAGGACACCTCCCAGTCGACCTGAAGTGACTGACTTGTTCTAGAATGACCACGATGACAATCAACGAAAACACCAGAGCTGATGAAACTGACGGGAAAGCAGTGGTTCCTTCCTCCAGCCTGCGATTTCTGTTGCTGGGATCAGGTGACCGCAGACAGCAACTCATTACTGAGGCCAAAAAACTTCGGCCTGTGATCGAAAAATTCGGATCGGTTGTGTTGGAAGATTTGACGCACCAAGAAAAGATCAAGGTGGATGCAGACTTTGCAATTGTGATTGGAGGAGACGGTTCGATCTTGAGGAGTGCCAAGCAATTGGGGGATCGCCAGATTCCCGTGATTGGCGTCAATTTTGGCAAACTTGGGTTCTTGGCGGATGTTCACCCGGCCGACTTGGAAAAAACACTGCTAGCCGTTGCTAGCAATGAATTTCGAATTGTCGAACATTTGATGATTCGGTGTCAGGTTTTTGAGGGTACTGAGATGATCTGCGATGAGCTGGGCCTCAACGAAGTCGCAATTCTCGGGGGGCCACCTTATTCGATTCACTATATTGATCTTTACGTTGACTCGGAAATGGCAACGACCTATAGTTGCGACGGGCTGATAATCAGCACTCCGGTGGGTTCCACGGCTCATAACCTGTCGGCTGGAGGGCCGATTTTACGGAAGAATTTGCAAGCATTTGTGATCTCCCCAATCAGTCCTCACACTTTGACGGTTCGACCCGTTGTGGACACGGCAGACCGCCAACTGGAGATTATCGTCCAAAATCCAACCGAGTTTACGTCAGTGGTCATGGATGGTCAGCCGTTGTGTCGGTTAACCCCAAACCACAAAGTGCAAATACGCAAAGCGGAATCACAATTCAAAATGGTTGAGGTTTCAGGTCAAACCTATTATCGGACATTGCGTAAGAAACTCGGTTGGGGTGGTGAAATCGCAAAACACAACGATTGAGCTGCAACCATACTTTTGAAAACTGCCCGATCGCAAGGAAGCGAAATGAACGTTGACCAAGTCCTGATATCTTTTTTTGCCATGGTTTGCCTTGTCCAGTTTGGTTTCCTGGAACAGGGTTTTGGGCAGGAAAAGGAAGGGTTGACTAAAACCGAGCAACTTTCCCAGGTCGCCCAGAAGCTCACCCAGAAAAAATACCTGCTGGAATACAAGTTCAAAAAAGGAGAAAGAGTCTACTGGGAAACCGAGCAGGTTGATAGCGGAGAAGTCAGTCTCCAGAAAAAGAAGGAAGTGACCAAGTCTCGCACGCTTTCCACAAAGAAATGGCGAATAGATGAGGTCCTTGCCAATGGCGATTTTGTGGTGGTCCAGAGTATTGAACAGGTAGACCTTTGGCAACAGATCGACAACAACCCACCGATTTCATACGACAGCAAGATTGATACACGGCCCCATCCTCGGTTTGAAGATGTCGCTGACACGGTTGGGATCGAGCTTGTTTCTTTCAAGGCCAAGAAAACGGGTGAGCTCGTTTACAAAAAGGCCAATTATTCTGATGTGGACCTAGGAGTGGGAGGGATCATTGTCCAGTTTCCCCAGACACCAGTGTCAATTGGCGCCAAGTGGTACCAACCCAGTGTGATCAAAACACCCCTGCCGACTGGACAGATCAAAAAAATCAAGATTCGCCGAGCCTTCGAATTGTTGGAAGTTAAATTTGATGTTGCCGTCATTTCAGTCAATACTCAGATTCTTACTCCGGTTCGCGATCCAGAAGTCGAGGTCCAGATCATGCATCAGATCACCAAAGGACAAATTCGTTTTGACATTAAGACCGGGAGAATCTTGACTCGGGAGTTCAAATGGAACCGGACGGCCCAAGGATTTAGCACCGCCGATAGCCTGAAAAAATATATTGGCCGATTCAAAGAATCTATGAAGTCAAAACAGGAGATTGACTTGGCGGCAAGTAGCGCTGTCAAGGATAGTGTTCAGATCAAGTTGATTGGTGCCGGACCGATTTTTCGAGATTGACCGATTTCGGATTAAGCACAGCCAGATTCTTTTGGGTGGGCTTTGGATGAACTTGAGCTGAAAGGGAGAACCTGTTTTCACGGGTGGTTCGGGCAATCAAGCACTGGGCGGCGTTGCCGATTTTTGCCGGAATTCGTGGTTTCCGGGGAGTCCACTCATTGATGCCAGGCTTGGGGATCCATCATGGTAAGAAATCAGCTGGGCATCTTAAGAATGTTTCAAACGGGATGCCTCCGATTCTGGAAATTATTTTAGAGTGTGGAATTCCGTTTCCTGAGTTCGTGGAATGGGCTGGAGTGCAATTTATATAGAAATGATTTGACATGAAAAATGATCGATTCCCAGTCTGGGCCGAACAACCAGTTGCACTAGTTACCGGTTCCGCTGCGCATCGTGTGGGAAGACCTGTTGCGACCACTTTGGCGAGTAAAGGTTGCCAAATGGCGATTCACGGAAATACGTCCAAAACCGAAGGCAAACAATTGGTTGCAGACTTCCAGGAGCAGCAGGTTGCCGCAGCTTTTTTTTGTGCTGATCTTTCTGATCCAGAACAATCTGACGGGTT
>JAZABE010000027.1:0-5666 GCA_036137535.1 Planctomycetota bacterium
ATGTCGGATTACTGATTGACTTCTTACTGAAAACAAAAGGGGGGCCGCAATCCTTAACTCAAACCTTGAAATCCAAGAAAATTAGTGCAGAAACAGCCAAACAGGCCATCCGTGCCGCCCAAGCCTCTCCTTCACCCGACAAGAACCTGATTGCAGAACTCAGGCGGGCAGGGAATCTGGACGCCGCAACCTGGACGCCAACCCCGGAACTGACCCAACAACTGGTTGAAGAGGTCGCCCGGTCAGGCAATCCTGCAAACGGTGAACGAATCTACCGCCGTCAATCTTTGCAGTGCTCCAAATGCCATGCGATCGGTGGTGCAGGCGGCATCGTAGGCCCAGAACTCAACAGCATCGGGGCCAGCGCTCAGCTCGACTACCTAGTTGAATCGTTACTGGAACCCAATAAGAAGGTCAAAGAGAATTTCCATTCGCGTGTCGTTCAAACTGTCGATGGCCTGCAGTATAGCGGGGTTCCGATCCGGGAAGACAAGAAAGAAACCGTTCTGCGAACTGCGGAAGGTAAAGTCGTGAGCATTCCCTCAAACGACATCGAGGGTACAAAAGACGGGCGGTCTTTGATGCCCGAGGGCCTTGTCGATCCTTTAACACGAAAAGAATTGGTCGACTTGGTCGCCTTTCTGTCAAACCTCGGAAAAGTCGGAGAATTTGCAGTGGGAAAACAACAATTCGCCAGAAACTGGAAAACGTTAACCTGGACCCCCGATGCTCATCGGGCCTTGAATCGAACCAGTTTTGACACGGCCGCCACAGACCACGCGGCCCTCGTATGGCGAAATGAGTTTTCCCTGGTTAACGGGTTTGTTGAGGTCACGGATCTTCCTCAATACCAGATTCATGGCCGGAGCCCAAAATCATCTTTTTTAAAAACAGAGCTGATCGTTGAAACGAAAGGGAAAGTAGTAATCCAATTCGAGACAACTGACGGAATCGCCATTTGGATTAATGGGAAGCCTCGAAAAATCGAAAAAAGGTTATCACTTTCACTTGCCAAAGGCCGACACCAGATCAATTTGTCAGTAAACCGCGAAATGTCAAACAAAATCCGGATCGAATTGATCGCTAGCGAATCCACTGCTGCCAGATTCAATTAAACCGATAAGCTACCTTTCATCTGGTCGCCGTCTGTCACGGACACACATTCTGTTTTCAGTCCAAACGCACTCAAACAAGTGCCCGAATTTGTCATAACACTTCTCGAGCAACGGTTAGCAAAAAATTGTATTGACCCAGCCCAAGCGAACTGATAGTTAGTCGATTGGGTCGCCAGTGTCGGTAAACTGGCAAAAAATCTTCAACCGATTTTCGGAATTCTCGTGCGTTTTTCTGCAATCATAGCGATCACTTTGGCTGCGTTTTATGCCGGGGATGCTTTTGCGCAGCGCATCCGATTTCCGCAAACACCGCCGCCCAGCACAGGATTACAAAATCCCAATTTTTCACCAACCCAACCGGGTGCTGCATTAGGCAATCCCAACCTTGCGCCTGCCTACAATCCTTATCCGGTTAACCCAGGACTCGGACCTGCCGTCACACAACCCTATGGGCAACCTGGCTTGGGCGCACCCTACACTTACAACCCCGGGAACGTTTCCTATCCACCCTATCCTGCAAATCCCGGCGGATACCCTCCATCACCTGGCATGCCAAACCAGGCCCAGGGAATTTTTGGAAATAGAGCCTTTGGCTATCCTTACGCGACAGGCAATCAGGATTGGCTCAACCGATTTGAAAAAGGACGGTACTTACGAGTCGTGCAGGAAGTTCACTTTCGCCACACGTGGCTGGAAGGTTCAAATGCCAACGAAGTAAATGTCCATGATGCGGAATTGGGCCTTACCCTCAATTGGCCTAACTTTTTGGGCAGTGGTGAGCCACTCCAAATCTCTCCGACGTTTATCTTCCATTTTTGGGATGGACCTCAAACTCCATCAACCCGTTTTTTGCCGTCACGGGCTTACAGCACTTTTCTGGCGGGCGCTTGGTCGACTCCTACCAATCGAAATTTTGGTGGAGAAATCGTCACTAGCCTTGGCGTCTACACGGATTTCAATACCTTTAACAACCGGAGCTTGCGGGTCAAAGGAACAGGGCTGGGTTGGATCCGGTTAACTCCAACCATGACATTCAAGTTTGGTGTCAGCTACCTGAATCGGTTGGATATCAAGCTACTGCCGGTGGGTGGACTTGCCTGGAAGCCTTCGGAAAACATGGAATTGGAGCTCTATTTTCCCAATCCCAAAATTAAATATTCACTCCCACAAATCGGCAACACAGAGTTGAGCGCCTATTTGACTGCAAACTATGGTGGAGACAGTTGGACCATCGGGCGACTGTCCGGGTTCAGCGATCAGGTTGACATGATCGATTTACGAGTTTTGGGTGGAATCGAATTCGTTGGATTCCGAGGATTTCGCGGATTCCTAGAGGCCGGCTATGCATTTAACCGCGAAATCATTTACCGGGTTGATCCAACTGAAAACCTAAACTTGAGTGATTCAGCAATTGTTCGGGCTGGATTCCTTTTTTAGAACCGCCGGGTAAAGACCGAACTTCCCTGATGTAAATTCAGATTTGTCAATCCGTTGCTCTGACGGTGATTAACAACGATGCTGAAAACCCGATTGCAACTAAGCAAATCCCTTACGAGAACGAGCGAATCGGATCCAGCTCATGATCATCATCAAAAAACCGGTCATACTCAGGAAAGGTAGCCCGCAGTTCATCCAAGTTCGCGACTGCATCTTCTAGTCGATCAGGTGTATTCTTCAGAACCTGGGCTTCCGTTCGGTGGTTAGAGACTCCGAGAAACCGCCAAATTCGGCCCAGAGTTCCTGGGAGATTATGCAAGAGCTGCTCATAGCGAACATGGCAAACATCAATGTTCAACTCCTCAACAAACTCACGCAGCTGCCGGTAGTACCGAACTCGTTTTTTGTGTTTACGAAATTCCTTGGGGTCGATTGTGATTTTCCCCAGCTCATTAACTGAACTGTAGAGGTTGGAATCGCCGTGCTTATGCCTCAGCGCTTCTGCACGAATCACGGATACAATCAACTTGACCAGGTTGCGGCGGAAGAGATGGATCACCTTGATATTGTTGTCTTGGACAAAATTTTGGAAAAGCTCCAAGTCAGCAATGTCCGTAAACTTAGTCTTAAAACCAACCGTCCTGACACAGTCTTTCTTGGGTTTCGAATAGTAAAAATTCGTCATCCAGTCCAACTGCGAAGACCAATCTTTGGGAATGGTCGAAAATTCCTCGTACATCGCCCGGATTTCAGGGTGGCTGCGCAGGTGTTCCGTCAGAAAAGTCGACCCGGAACGGCCTTGGAACAGAATGACGTATTTTTCTATTTCAGGCATGTTAGACGCGCAAATCCAAATTGTTGGTATTGATTCAGGCTCAGTAGTATTCAAGACAATTGAAGTTTGTAAAATCGTTTTGCCTAAATTTCTACGATTCGTCGTGTGAATTTGTAGGGAATTTACCGATTTTCGGTGTAGTGGTGCCGGTTAAATCATTTATACCAGAACCGGTTCAAATGAAATTGAGTTACAGATAACGAGAACTGCTTTGTAATTTGGGGTTCAATTCGAACAAAATAACCAAGCCCAACCACCTCTGCTTGACGATTTCTGATAACCTGCGGCATGAAACTCAGGCCATCAGTTTGAACAACTAAACGCCATTGAGTCGGATTGACGATCGCTGGACCATTACAGTTCAGAGGAAAGTCCGGGCTCCACAGAACAGAATGGTCGATAACGTCGACCGGCCGCAAGGCTAGGGAAAGTGCCACAGAAAAAAGACCGCCTTCCAGATTTCTGAAAGGTAAGGGTGAAAAGGTGGGGTAAGAGCCCACCAGCAATCAAGGTGACTTGATTGGCTCGGCAAACCCCATTCGGAGCAAGGCCAAACAGAGAGGAATCGGTGTTGTTCGCACCGTTTGACTTTCGGGTAGGCTGCTTGAGCAAACAAGCAATTGTTTGCCTAGATAAATGATCGTCGGGTCACAACAGGACCTCACAAAACCCGGCTTATTTCCGGCTCAATGGCTTTAAAAAAAGGGAGTCGCTCCAGCGGCTCGCTTTTTGATTGACCGGCAAATTCTTTTGAGTTGCAAGCCCTTTAATATTGCGAATACGTCGAATTTCCCTGAACCGATTGAACCGGGTTCGCCTGTGCCCGTAACTCGGTTTCCTGAACCTTGTACTGAGGTTGGACCGTTTCGGTTGTAACCGTTACCTCACCTTCTTCCTCTAACACCTGCAGCAATTTAGCAATACAGAGTTTATTCATACTCGTCTTATGGTCGTGAGCTTCCGCTCGCAGAGCTTCATGCAGGCTCTTGGGAAGACGAACGGTAATCACCCGCGTCGGTTCATGCCCATCAGCACCACTGCCTTTCTTGTTGCGAAGTGCCGCAACCATGTTTTGAATCTCTGAGAATTCAGCTGATTGTTCAAAAGTTAAGAATTCTTCCTGGGTCGCAAAAAGCCGGCGAGCAACACCACCAATCCCCAGTATTTCACGGAAAAACGTTACCCAATCCGGGGTTTGCATAAATAGCTGCTTTGCAATCTGCAGGGCTTCCTGATTCTTGTTCGACGTGCTTGAAAAACTAGATTCGTTCATGTGGATTCCTTTCGGGGGGGGTCAATCAACCAAATTTCGGTTGTCAATTTCTATCACGACATCCCAAAAAGGAAAACTTCAATTATGATTGCACTTAAGTCGTGTCACAGCTTTCACTTACAGCATATCGGCCAGATGCCTGATTTGAGGGCATTGCTGCCCAGATAGCGGGCTGCCTATTGTCTGGGCAGCCCGTTCTGGGCAACCTTTGATTAAATTTCCAAAAAAATATAAAAATAAACCCAGTCGCAATTCCCGTCGCTTAACTGTAACGGCGGGCAACTTTCTTAGCATTGATAACCCCATCCCAAGCAGCACTACGGTCTATCCGCACCGCAAATCCCCAGTCAACCATGAATAAAAACAAACTCACTCTTTGCTACGGATGAATGACCCTTGCTCTTTTCCCGGTAGTGCAAACAGAAATCTTCCCGTAAGCATCCTGGAGCTGGAGGATCTGACGCTGGGTTGTCTCAATCGCAGCAGTTGGTTTTGTGCCTTATTTTCGCCGCTATCAAGGACTGGCCCGAAACTAAAATTCACAAAAGCTAATTTGGCCAAGCAACATCGGCTAGAAAATCCAGTGATTCCCGGCTAATACCGGCAAACTGACCTCAGATGCAATGACAAAACCCAACCGCGGGTCGACCAGAAACCCCCAACACTCCAAGCCTTTCCTACCGTCTGCCTCACGGGAATCCCGTGATAGCGACTCCCCGGCCCAGCCAACGCAAAGACAATCCGCTACGCCCGCTTTTTCTGGCAAGCTAATCACCCCATTGGGGCATCACCCAGCAGCTCATCGGGTACCGAAAACCCTTCGAGCCATTAAAATGAACAACCCAGAAGTACACCGAACGCACTTCAATACAAATTTTTGACCCCCAACACCAAACCTAGGCAAACCGGCTCAGTGCGACTGCGAAAACCAAGCTTCGAAGCGAAATGAATCTCGCTTGGTTTTGGCAAACAGGAAATTGAAATATGACAGATCGATACGGCGATT
>JAZABE010000028.1:0-1388 GCA_036137535.1 Planctomycetota bacterium
CAACGTTCTTATCAAAAGGCGGAACCACTTGGTTCCGCCTTTTTGCTTGACCCTCCACTTGTTGCCAATTTCACGATCCGCATCGATCGCTGTATTCAACTCTGGTGACTTTTCTGGGCCCGGCCCCAGGGAACAATGGCTTGCACGATGAAGCCCGATACAAGACGCTGAGCCTCTGCAAAAAACACATCTGCACGACTCAATTCAGTCACTTTTGCTTCAAACTCAGTCGCGTCAGTCTTTGCGGAAAAAAAACAAGCTTCGCCTCCGAAAATCGAGGAACGTTCTTTGATGCCCTGGATTCCAAACCGTCTACCCGCACACTGATCAAAACGGGAGCCCTTCCCATTGTCGACAATAATGATCTTGCAGTCACCGCCTCGCGCTTCAACGCTCACCCACACAGCCTCCGCCTGGGAATGCTTTTTCACATTGTTCAGCGATTCTTTCACAACGCCGTAGATCGTCCCGTTTACCAACGGATCTGTCCCGGCCCAATCGATGTCCAAACGCGAATAGACAAGGGGCGGGCGAGTCGAGAAAGCGTCCACCAGCTGCTCTAGTTCCCACGTAAGATCGTCACTTTCAATGGATGAGGCGCAAAGGTCACCAATCAACTGCCTGCCGGTTCCGATGGCCTCGCGCAAAACCCCGATCGCCGATTCTAGCGTTGCCAAGGTCTGCGAATCCAGATTCACGGCGGATCGATTAATGGACTCCAACTGCATGAGAGATCCAATGAGCAGTTGCAGCAAACCGTCATGCATCTCATAAGAGATTAGTTTTTTTTCATTCGCAAAACTATCAATAAGCGCCCTGAGCTTTTGATCTTCTGGCTGGGACATAATGTCATTCGGTTCCACTGGCTTTGATCACAATAAAAAACACTGCGATTTCCCAGTTCTGGTGATGTCACTGGATCTTGGATGAAAGGTCGCTGATTGCTCCGATGTTTTTTCAACACAATCTTTGGAGTACGCCGACAGCTTGAGTCATTGTAACCTATTCCTGTTTTTAGGATCCAAATTCAACTTATTTGGGGCATCGTGTTTCCGGCTTTTTGTAAGATAATCTCAGTCTTGTTGATTCGCCCCAAACCCCAGCAGCAGCCTTGAGCAACTTGTTATTGAAATTCGACGAAATGCACGATGCCCTGGTCCGCAAAGACCGCGACCACGACGGCAAGTTCTTGATCGGCATCCGAAACACCGGATTATTCTGTCGGCCGAGCTGTCCAACCCAGAAGCCCCCACTCGATCACCTGTCTTTTTTCGAAAAATCGTCTGAGGCAATCTCTGCCGGCTTCAAGCCCTGTCATCAATGCCATCCGATGGAAGTCGCCGGAAAAATGCCCTCGTGGATCGAAACCGTTGTAGAAACATTTGAAT
>JAZABE010000029.1:0-1908 GCA_036137535.1 Planctomycetota bacterium
GGAGCTGCACAAGGCCGGGATCGAGGTCATTCTGGACGTGGTTTTTAATCACACGTGTGAAGGGGGAGAACTGGGGCCCACTTTGAGCTTCAAGGGGCTTGAGAATTCGGTTTACTACCTGCTGGAAGATTGTGGTGAATCTTATAAAAACTATTCTGGCTGTGGGAACACGGTCAATGGCAATGACCCGGTCACCCGGGAAATGATTGTTCATTGTTTGCGTAGCTGGGTCCACAATTACCATATTGATGGATTCCGTTTTGACTTGGCATCCATTTTGTGCCGAGATCCAAACGGCGACCTGATTCCTAGCCCGCCATTGATCGAGGCCATAGGCGAGGACCCGTTACTGGCAGGGGCCAAATTGATTGCCGAAGCTTGGGATGCTGCAGGCGGCTACCAAGTTGGCACTTTTGGCGATGTGCGTTGGGCGGAATGGAATGGACGATATCGCGACGACTTAAGACGGTTCTGGCGAGGTGAACCGGGACAACTTGGAGCATTGGCCACTCGGTTGGCTGGCTCAAGCGATCTCTACCACGCTCGCCACCCTTATAACAGCATTAACTACGTAACTTCCCACGATGGTTTTTCTCTGAACGATCTCGTTTCCTACAACGAGAAGCACAATGAAAACAACGGTGAAAACAACCGAGATGGTGAAAACCACAACTTCAGTGATAACCATGGGGTTGAAGGACCTACCCGTGATCCCGAAATCAACCGGGTGCGTCGTCGCCAAATCAAAAACCTGTTGACCACATTGTTTTTAAGCCAAGGCGTTCCGATGTTGCTTGCCGGGGATGAAATTGCCAGGACTCAAGGAGGGAATAATAACGCTTATTGTCAGGACAACGAAATTTCATGGTTTGATTGGGAATTGACTACGGAGAATGCAGGGCTGAAGCACTTTGTTCAAGCGTTGATTGAATTTCGCAAGAAAGAGCCGACGGTTCGCCGCCGGCTCTTTTTGACAGGGGAAACGAACAGCACCGGATTGCCTGATGTCAGTTGGTATGGTGATTCCGGGGCGGAGGTTGATTGGGAAAAAAATACTTCGGCGTTGATTTGCCTGTTGTCAGCGAATGTTGCCAGGGATTTTAGCCACGCACAGCTTGCCAAAAATGTCCTTGTTTTTTTCAATGCTAACCATGAACCGCAAGAATTCCACTTGCCGTCTTCCGCAAGAGAAATGGATTGGCGACTGTTTGTGGATACTGCGGCAGACCCACCGGAAGATATTTTCCCGGATTTTCGGCCTGTCGAAAAACGTGATTTGGAGAAACAGGTTTTAATTGGAAAATCGACCCGAGTTTTCGTCTCAATCCCCGGTTGAGGTCGAGGCGGAAGGCAAGAGGGAATTGAAGGCATTGTGCTGCTCGCCGGTGTCTCAAGAGGGAGAGCGGGTCAAAGGACTCGGCTGCCTACCAGTCGATCATTCCGAATCGGAACCGGGTGCCCGAAGGCACGAACCCGTTTGGGAAAGTTAATTGAGCTTAACCGGGGGGATGGGTTTCGGTTTCCGGTAAATTGCTTTCCGAAACGGAGCCGTTAGTTTCTGAGTTGGGTGTTTGAGCAATGTCAAAAGCAGCTACCCAATCCGGCCTGGTTTCCTGAGCCGAGGGTCCCAGTATTTTCCGGATTTCATCGTTATCAAGTTCTTCGCGTTCGACCAGTTGTTTCGTTAATTGATCCAGCAGTCCTCGGTGTTGGTTGAGGAGGTCTTTTGCCCGAAGCATTGCTTCTTCGATGATGTGAGAAACCTCTTCATCGATGATTTCCATCGTGTGTTCACTGAAATTACGCTGTTGCTGGATTTCGCGGCCCAAGAAAGGATCATCTTCACCGGTTTTGAAGCTGACCGGTCCAATCTTTTTGCTCATCCCCCAATCCATAACCATGTGTCGG
>JAZABE010000030.1:0-3227 GCA_036137535.1 Planctomycetota bacterium
GGTTTCGATGCCCAGTTCTCGAGTGGGTGCCTTTTCCCCTCATCCTGAGTTAATGCTTGTCTTTAAGGTAACCCTCGACCACATTTCCGTCCATGATTTCAGGTTCAAAATCATCATCCCCCGGCCCAGCATCCCCCGGCCCAGCATCCCCCGGCCCAGAGTCACCACCCCGATAAGCATTTCCAAAGGGTTGAAATGGCATGGAACCCCGCATTTGGGATGTCACGTCAACCAATTGAAATTTAGTTTTTAACCACTGCTTAATCAACGATTTCAATCGTAAACGTGTCCAGGGAATCAACAACATGAACCCCACCAAATCCGTCAAGACTCCCGGCGTTAACAAAAGTCCACCTGCAAAAAAAATCATTGCTCCGTCAAGCAGAGCATCGCCTGGCGATGACCCTTTTCCAATCCCCCTCCGCAACCGACCAAAAACCCCAAACCCTTGCCAACGCCAAAGCACAGCTCCAACCGTCCCGGTACCGATAATCAGCCCCAGTGTTGACCAAAATCCAATGGATTCTGAAATCAGAACAAGTAACACCAATTCCACAGCAGGAATGGCTATTCCCAAAATTAGCAAATAAAATAACACTGGGTTCCTTGGTCAAAAAACGTTTAGTCTCATTGTAACTCACGATGCGACCAGGAAAACCAATTGACGAATCATCCCAAGTCTTCGCCCGGGCCATCATTCTTTATTTCGGCATCGCGAATCCAGTCAACCATTGCTTCGCCGGTTTTCCTAAAATCCACAAGGAAAATTGGCAAAGGCCCCAAAAGTGCTGATTTGTTTTGACAAACAGCAGCCTGCGTTCGCCTCTCTACCCGCAAACCAAACGGAGAATCCCTACAATTTTGCAACAGCCGGCTCCCGAAACCTTTTGTTCAGGAGCTGGCACCTCAAATGAAAAAGGATCTCCAAAGAGATCCTTTTTTCCTGTTCTCTGGCAACGGGGTAGTAAACTACCCCGTTGCACAGTATCAAGCTCAGCCGTGAGCAATCACTAGGACGGTCGACCCAGAAACCTATGTCCCAGTAACCTAAAATGCTCGACCCAGGAGGGAGGGCTTTATACCGGTTTCCCGCAAAACAGGCGTAAAACGGCAGAACTCAACCGAAATGTCTTTACCTTTGTCTCCGACAACCGCGTCCCTCGGATTGAGTGAACGCTTGAGAGTTGTATGTTTGAACTGTGGCGTATGAATTACGAAAACTTGTCAATCAACTCAAGACCGTTTTCTGAAAAAATGCTCGAAAATCTTAGTTTCCAAAACAACTTCAACCAAAATTTTCAAATAAATTGGGGACTCCAGAGTCCGGCCGGGAACGGCGAAAAAACAACCCGGGAGAACAGGGGTTCAAAGGCCAGCACGTCATCTCCCAACACGGATTAAAACTGATCAGCGCCAGAAATCCCCATTCACCGATAGTTGTCAATGCGATAGCTAATGGGAAGACTCTTCTCTTGTTGCCTCGTCAACGCATTCAGAGACTCGGGGTGATCGAACCAGGTTTCGCACAACTCCCGGTCTGTCATCGCCAGTTCGGCCTCAAACCCAAAACTGGTCGTTTTTTCCCCCAACCCACAAATTAGCACTTTGTCATCGGGTTCTGCCGATTCAAGTACATGCTGAATCGCTGCTGCACGGTTCGGAATCACGTGGGCCTTTGAAACATCATCAAAACCATCGAGGATTTCGTGAGCCACCTCCAGGGCTGATTCATTATGAATTTCGACTCCAGAGATGATTTGTTGATCGGCATACCTTTCAGCAACGGTGCCTAAGCCAGCTCTTTGTTTTGAAGTGATCCGCTCAGCGCCACCAAAAACACACCTGATTTTCCCGCCGGCCGGCAAGCGGGCCAATGTCTTCAGCATGCCACAAAGCTGGTTAGGGGTCTGGGCAGAATCCACATAGACTGAAAAATCTTGCCCCCGCTGGATTCGTTCCATTCGTCCAGGAATCGAATCAATCGATTCAATTCCTGAAACAATATCCTCTAGACTTAAACCAAAGGTTAAGCCAACCGTTGCTGCTGCAAGACAGTGCCTTACGTAATAATCTCCGATCATTGGAGTTCGAACCGGAATCGATTCGTTTCCTGCAACCAGTAAAAACGTTTGATCAACAGACGTTCTTTGGATCACCTCAGCCGTAACCTCAGCGTCATTGTGCATCCCGTAGGTCAACACAGGACACTTGAGTTGCTTTACCCATCGGTTAAGAAATTGGTCGTCTGAATTCAAAACGACAAACCCGTTTGATTTCAAACGTTCGAGCAAACGAGTTTTGATCTTACGATAATTCTCGACGGTGCCATGGGAATCGAGGTGATCTTTCCGGACGTTGGTAAAAACACAAGCATCAAATTCAATCCCGGATATCCTCCGTTCCGCGATACCGATGCTCGAATTCTCAACAATCGCCGCTTGACAATTGTTGGCAACCAATTCGCTCAAACAATCGGCCAACTGTGGCGAGTCGGGAGTTGTGCCATCAAGCTTGCTGGTGACAAATCCATCACAGTAACCCAGCGAAGAAATCATGCCGGTACGCATTCTGGATTTTCGAAAAACTTCACGAATCAGGTGGCCGACAATCGTTTTTCCGTCAGTGCCGGTAATGCCAACGGTTTTCAGTCTGTCTTTTGGGTCACCGACCAGGTTTTGGCAGATTTGACCGTAGGCCTCACGGGTATCCTCAACAAGACAGAGTGGAACATCGGAAACGACAAAACGTTCACAGAGGATCGCTGAAGCGCCTTTTTTTGCAGCCATCTGAATGTGATCATGCCCATCCTTTTCCATTCCTACCTTGGCAACATATAAATCACCCGGTTGAACATGATTCCAGTCATGACAACAGGAAGATACCCGGATATCTTCCGCTCCAAAGATCTGGCAATCGGGGAGAATTTCCCGAATTGGTGTTCCTGATTTTCCGGTTTGATACCGTAATTCCATTAAGCTTCCTTGCCGAGGAATTTGTTGCGAATCGGTTCAAAGATTCAACAATTCAAAGATCACTGATCCCGATCAGTCCCTTGAACCAAGTCAAAAATGATACAAACGATTCTTTTGAATTACGCCAAACCGTCAAGGTTATTTTTGACCCCCCAGGTGATATCACTGCTATCACAATCTGCAGTTTGCAATCTCGGTTTCCAAGATTGCTGCGGCACCCAGATTTTCGAGGTCCTCCATTGCTTGAATCACCTC
>JAZABE010000031.1:0-4681 GCA_036137535.1 Planctomycetota bacterium
GACGTGACTTCATGTAGGACCGGAAAATTCCTTCCAGACCTCTTATGTTTCGAGCCCCGCCAGAGCCCAGTGCCAACGGATCAGCCAGGCGAGGGCCGAATGTACAAATACTGTTGAGCGTATTTGCCAATACAAACTGACAAGCCTGAGATCCTGAATACTGGTCCTGCAGTAAAAGACACTTTGCATTTTCGTGATGCTCCAAACCCAATTTGAATCGTTTCTGTTTTCGGAAGGCCAAAGCTAATTCATTATGGGTCTCCGCAAGGTCAACCACGTGACCAATGTCCCCGGTATCCTTTGCAACAATTTCCTCGAAAACTTCTATGGCCTTAAAATAACCTTTTCTCGCTTCTTCGAGATCACCAATAAAATGGAAGGTATTGGCAATCCGGCGATGGGCTTTGGCGATTTCAATATTCAGTTTTGCATTGCCTTGATTTTGTTCGGTAAATTTCCTGTAAAACTCGATTGCCCCCTTCAGAATTTTTGCATCGTCCTTGGTGACAGAGGATTCTATGGCGCTCAACTCGGAATATGTTTCTAATTCCATGTTTGCGTGAATGTCTCGCCCCACTCCTTTAGTCATGATTTTTTTGAAAAGCTGATCAAACGCTTTCATGGAAAGGGTCACATTTGCTTCCGCCCGCAGAACCGCCTTGGTTGTTTCTTTCTGCTGCTGTGTTAAGGCGTTGTGCTTGATCTCCAGATCTGCCAAGGCTTGATTGGTAATCACAAAGGCAAAACCTGAAACGGCGGCAACGACCAGCAATAAAACAACAGACAACGCGGTCAGTGAAGCAGCTAACGGATTCCTTTTTGCCCAGCGCACGGCGCGTTCAGTTGGCAAAACCCGCCGTGCCCGGACAGGAAGATCCGATTTAAATCGCTCAAGATCATCTCGAAATTCCCCAGCCGTTTGGTATCTTCGTGTCGGATCTCGATCGATCGCCTTATCTACAATGGTTTCAAGATCTCGTGGAATCTGTGGATCGATCTGGCGGAGGCATTTCGGAGACCCTGTGGCAATCATCTTGAAAAGTTCAGTCGGTGAAGCATCAAAAAAAGCCGGCTTCAGGGCTAACAGCTCATAAAGCGTTAATCCCAAGCAATAAACTTCGCTCCGTTGGTCATAGCTTCCTTCGAAAGACTCAGGCGCCATGTATTGGGGTGTCCCAAAAATTTCCCCGGTCTTGGTAATCCCCTGGTCGGACAACTCTTTGACCAAGCCAAAATCCGTGATCCAAGGTTTTGCCGCATGATCAACCAGAATATTACCCGGTTTGATATCGCGATGAAGAATTTGATTCAGGTGCGAATATTCAAGAGCATCTGCGATCTGCGATATTTTTTCAGCCGACCAAAGGCACCGCTCAAACGTTTCATCCAACACTGGTATTTCGCCAGGCAACGTATCCCGAATGGAAGCATCAAGCTCGCGTTGTGGACTGTCTTTGAACCGAGCAATAAGCTTATCCAAGGTTTGTCCATTAACGTATTCCATGACGTAATAGTGAAACCCGTCACACTCTCCAACTCCAAAAACATTGACAATATTCGAATGGTGTAATTTTGCAGCAGCCTGCGCTTCTTTTTTGAACCGTTCAAAAGCCTGCGTTCCTTCAAACGCCCGAGACGGAAGCACTTTAATTGCAACTTTTCGACCCAACGATTCGTGAATGGCTTCAAACACAATCCCCATTCCGCCTCGGCCCAATTCCCGAACGATTCGGTAGTCGCCGATTCGTTCCAGCTCAACGTTTTCAAATGGATTTTGGGCAGATCTGCCGACCGTTTCACTTTGTCTTTTCAGGTCTTCAATCATTGCGGCCGAACAAAGAATTTCTTCGATTTCCGATTCCAAACCGGGGTGACGCCGCTGAAATTCTTGAATCGACGGCCGCTCACCAGATCGCAACCTTGAGAGGAATTCATCCGTTAATAAATCTAACAACTGTTGTTGGGTACGAGGCACATGGCGACCCGGGTCCAATTCGGTTTCGTCGTTTCTTCTGGTGGTCATCTATCGCTCCCCTGAAAACCCATGATTGGCCATGATTTCCTGTAACCTTTTCAATGCACGCACATAGCGTTTGCTGGCTGCGGCAGGCTGGATACCGAGAACTTGTGCCGTCTCGTTGCTGGACAATTCTTCAAAATGTCTCAGGGCAATCACCTCGCGATCAAGATCGTTCATTTCATTTAGAGAGTTTTCCAAAGCAACAATTTCTTCTGACCGTTGAATCAACCGACTTGGAGAAGTCATTTGGGCAACCAAGTGCGCCGCCAACTGGACTGAGGTTTGGTTGGAAACTTGGTTTCGAGCATTCAAGTTAATTTCTTTTCGTGCATCCCTTTTTTCGGCCTGAAGGTGCTTCCGATGTAAGTCAGCAACTTGTTGATTCGCTTGCATTCGCAACCAAACGAAAAAAGGAAACTCCGGGTTTTTCAGGAATCTTTCGAGGCGGTCAGCGGCCCGAACATAGCATTCCTGAATGACGTCAGAATCGGAAATTCGTGGAGCCAACCGGTAGTCAAGTCGAAACCGAATTATCCGGCGTAGACGTTCCTTGAATGCAGAGAATATTTGGGCAAACTGACCGGTAGTGTCCGCTCTTAATTTTTCCAGCAGATCGTTTTCGTCAATGTCGATCTCGTCCACGCTGTTCCCCAAACTGGTTGCTTGAATTTTCACTGAATTAAACCCCAGGAAAACGATACGGTCCTCAAAAAAATACGAAAACCTGAATTCCGCTATTTTTTTCAAATTCGCGAGACTCCCTGAAAATCTTTTGGGTTATTGGCCTTTTATTTGTAATTTCCGCCCTTGGGAAACATGACACCCGTTGCCGAATGCTCCAATGAACCCTAAAAAACGTTCATGAAAGCTTATCTGGATCTCTTGCGGCACATTTTGCAGTCTGGTGTCAAGAAAACCGATCGAACCGGAACTGGCACTCAAAGCGTCTTTGGCTACCAAATGCGGTTCCCTTTGGATAACGGGTTTCCCCTGTTAACAACCAAACGCGTTCACACCAAATCCATCATCCATGAACTCCTGTGGTTTCTCAAAGGAGAGACCAATATTGGCTACCTGAAGGAAAATGGTGTTTCAATCTGGGACGATTGGGCGGATGAACAAGGGGAACTTGGCCCCGTCTATGGGTCCCAATGGAGAAGCTGGCCAACCAGCTCTGGAAATTCCATCGACCAGATTTCACAGCTGGTTGACCAGATCAAAACCAATCCCGACTCCAGGCGTCTGATCGTCAATGCCTGGAATGTTGGTGAAATCGAGAACATGGCTCTACCCCCTTGCCATACGATGTTTCAGTTTTACGTCGCAGATGGCCGTTTGTCATGCCAGTTGTACCAGAGGAGTGCAGACGTATTTCTTGGGGTACCGTTCAACATCGCTTCCTATGCTTTGCTGACTATGATGGTGGCCCAGGTAACCGGTTTGAGACCAGGAGATTTCATTCACACGTTTGGAGATGTCCATATCTATTCTAACCACCGGGAACAGGTCGAAACCCAGCTGTCACGTCAACCCAGAAGACTTCCCACAATGAAAATCAATCCGCAAGTCAAGGATCTGTTCGAATTTCAATTCTCGGACTTTGAATTGCTCGATTATGATCCTCATCCGCGGATTACTGCTCCGGTTGCTGTATGAGTTTGTCCATTATTGTCGCCGCGGCTACGAACAACGTGATTGGTAGAAACGACAGTCTACCCTGGAGGCTCTCTTCAGATTTAAGGCGTTTCAAATCGCTCACCATGGGGCACCACCTGATCATGGGTCGAAAAACTTTTGACTCGATCAGTCGTCTCCTTCCAGGACGTAAAACGATCATTATGACTCGGAGCCAAGAATTTCAGATTGAAGGTGCTTTAATCGCAAACACGCTCAGCCAAGCCATTGAACAGGCAAAATCGGACCCAGAGTGTTTTGTCGTCGGCGGCGCTGAAATCTACAAGCAGGCAATTCCCCTAGCCCAAAAAATTTATTTAACCCGAGTGAACCAAGCCGTCACAGGTGACACCTACCTGCCCGAGATCCCCTGGGAACAGTTTGAAATGACTTCTGCCGAAAACATCCCGGCTGACGAAAAAAACGAATATGCAACGACCTTTCAGGTCTACCAGAAAAAGGCAGTCGCCCCGTAGCTTCTCTACGGCGCATTTTTCAGTTCTTGCCGCGCCCTGGTTTCAAGTTTTTCGATTATTCCACGCCCGAATTTCTTTT
The DNA here is from genome assembly GCA_036137535.1 of Planctomycetota bacterium. Lineage (GTDB taxonomy): Bacteria > Planctomycetota > Planctomycetia > Pirellulales > Pirellulaceae > JABAAE01. Next base: position 4,250 of record JAZABE010000031.1, read on the forward strand.
CGATTGCAATCATCATTCTCTGGTTGTAGGCTTGGATGTAATCCGTGTGGTATTCTGCAACCGTCTGGGTTGCTTTCATCTTGATCCCCTGGTCCCGCACCAATTGTGAAAACCGGCCAGCCCAAGGCGGAGAAGGCAACGGCAGAGTCCGAACCATCAACCAACCCATCGCAAGATCATTTTCCGCACGCTCACGGCCGGCTTCAGCCGTTTTCTGCTTCCCATCGATTTCTTGCAAGTTCTGGGATTTTTCGCGATGTCCCTGGGACTCCTTGCATCCCGGACAAGCCACCCCGATACAACAGAAAAACAACACACCTGAGAATTGAACGGCTGCCCTCATCCTTCAATAGTTCCTTGGGTTTCGAAGATTACATTGTTGTGACATTGTTTTAGCTGTTTTTGTTTTTTTAATCCGTTTTTTTAACTGCC
>JAZABE010000032.1:0-5121 GCA_036137535.1 Planctomycetota bacterium
AGTTGCCCAACGGTTCAAACGCTTCATCATATTTTTTCCCGGTTCGTCATCGTTGCATCCACGTTGAGGGGTGAATCCCTGTTAAACGAAAATTCCAAAATAAAATCTCTTATCACTGGGGACACACAAGGTTCTCCCCAGTGCTGCCCTTGCTTTCAAATCCACTCATCTAATCGATTGACCAACAACTCCATCCTTTGAGTTATCGGCAGGTAAGACTCGAATTTCCGGTTTTCAATCAAAATCCAACGCAACCAGTTCAAGCCAGCTAGCATTGTAGTGCTACGATCGTAAACAACAATCAGCTCTCGTTCTGCATTGGAAAGTTCACGCACCCCCTGATAATGCTCCAGGGCCACATCCCAATCTTCGCCAGAATTGCCCAATAGGCTGCCAAATAGCCGGGAAACATCCGTCGCAACATTATCGATACCAATCGCACCAAAATCAACGATCCCCGACACCTGGTTGTCACGGAAGAGTACGTGGTCGTGCCAGATATCCTTAATACACATTTGTTGGCCGTATCGTTTTTCTCGACAAACACCCAATTGCGCCCGCAATGCCGGGTTCAGTTTGTCAAAGCAATCCAGGGCTCGATTCGCTAATCCCCGGAAAGGTTCACTGGGAAAATCCGGATTCTCAAAATCGGAGTCAAGTGCAAAACGTATTTTCATGAGCAAACCCTGGTTGAGTTCATCAATGAATGCAATCCGCTTTTGAATTCCGGGCAGCGGCTTTTCTTGGAGATCGGGTTCGCGGCAACAATTGCGCCAAGCATTGTGAAACTCTGCGAGCCGGACTGCGACCGATCTGATCTTCGCAACACCGGGTTTTTCCCAGAAACTGGCGGCTCCCGGCAGCCAATCGGTCAATTCGTACACGACGTTTTCCTGGACAAAAGCCGTCTGCCCACAAGATGTTTTTTGAGGAATTGGCAGTAATCGATGATTAAAACCCTGCTCAACCGCTTGGTTCAATAACCGATGGATCCAACGAACTCGAGCAGATTGTCCCGATTGGACCGGCCAACGCCGAAGGCAGAATTGCTTTCCTGAAACGCCATCTTGCAGATGCCAGAGTGCGGCCCCGCTATAGCCTCCGTGGTTTCCGAGAAATTGGACGTGCAATGCCTGCACCTCCAACGGGTAATGACTCAAAATCGGAAAGACTGATTGCCCGTTTGATGACATTCCGTGATGATGTAACCCAGAAGATTGACCTGCACACCGATTCCAACGTCGCTGACCGAGATCCCAACCCATGAAAATGGTATTTGCAATTATCCAGCCTACCAAATTACGCGAAGTGCAGGAGGCACTTTATGACGCGGGCGTGGAACGCATCACCATCTGCGATTCCCAGGGTTTTGGCCGCCAAAAAGGACAAACTGCCCTGTACCGTGGCGTTGAATACCGTTCCTACATGCTCCGGAAGATCATATTGGAAATCGCTGTCAACGACGATTTCCTCGAAAAAACCATTGACATCATTTCCCAAACCGCAAAAACCGGACCCGACGGAACGATTGGTGATGGAAAGATTTTTGTCCTACCGCTAGCAGCCACGATTCAAATTGGACCCGAACAACGCGGACCCAGTGCAGTCTGAAACCCGGTTCCGATTAACCGGCTGCCGCGGCTTGTCCAAATTCAGTTCGCCGCCGTCCCAGCTGACCCTGTAACCTGGACACAATGCTGCTGTGCATTTGGCTGACGCGACTTTCACTCAAATCCAGCGTCACACCAATTTCTTTCATCGTCAATTCTTCATAGTAGTAGAGAATGATAATCAGCCGTTCATTTCGATTCAGCCCTTTGGTCACCAGCCTCATCAAGTCGTTCTTTTGCACTCGGCGGGTCGGATCTTCCCCTTTTTTATCTTCAAGAATGTCTATTTCACGAACATCCTTGTAGCTATCCGTTTCATACCATTTCTTGTTGAGTGAAATCAGGTTGACCGCATTCGCTTCGGACACCATTTTTTCCAACTCAGGCAAAGAAATTTCCATCTGCTCTGCAAGTTCTTCGTGGCTGGGTTGCCGACCATGTTTTCGCTCAAGTTGTTTAGTCGCCTCAGCGAGCTTACTCGCCTTGGACCGAACCAACCGTGGAACCCAATCCATCGTTCGAAGTTCATCTAGGATGGCCCCACGAATCCTCGGCACACAGTAAGTTTCGAACTTAACCCCGCGGCTCATATCGAACGCCAAGATCGCATCCATCAAGCCAAAAGTGCCAGCAGAAATCAGGTCATCTAGTTCAACACCCTCGGGAAGTCGTTGCCAGATCCGCTCACCGTTGTATTTCACCAGTGGCAAATAGCGTTCAATCAACTGATTCCGTAATTCCTTGTTGGTGGTGTCTTTCTTGAATTCAACCCAGACTTTTTGTATTTCGTCTTTTCCAGACGCTGCAGTCGTAGCCATACATCTTCCGTGAAATCCACGGTCCTTCCTTGATACCTAATTCGCTGCAAGTTATTCAACTTTGCAAACGATCAAACTTCCAACATCGATCTTCGCTCCGCGAAAACCCGCCGAAGATTAGGGAATACCCCGATATCATTATCGGCACCTTCTCCAATAACCTTTGACAAAAACCGGCGAAATCACGAACACACCTTGGTGCATTCAACACAATCCCTACCGACCCACTAAACCCCCACTGCTACGCGACCTCTTTCCTGACATTGAACCGCAACGAAACCTCACCGACGTTACGCAATTCAAAATCACCACAGACCTCATCTTCTCCTAACACATTCAAACCCGCCAACCACGGCTGGGTCCTCTCCTTCAACCAACCCCGCATCTGTTGACCCACAATCAGGACCAACTCACGACCCGGACGACTGAACTTCAAAATCTCCTTGCAGAACCATTCAAACTCACCCCGACCAAACTCCTGGCCGGCTTGCGAGCCATCAGCCGATCCCCGACAAAACTGCGCCAGCAACCGATCTTCGACCGAATCTTCAAACGCCACAAACTCCAGAATCCCCTGCTTGGAAACCCGAGAACAAATAACGCGAGAAATTTTCTGCCGAACGTGCTCAACCAATTCCCCAATTTGATTTGTGTGCGGAGAGTAATCGCCAAGCGACTCCAGAATCAATGCCAATTGCCGAATTGAAACCCTTTCTTCAAGAAGTTTTTTCAAAACCTGCTGCACACTACCAAGCGACATTTTCGCTGGGATCAACTCCTCCACCACCAAGGGTGAATATTTCCTCACCTCCTCGATCAAACTACCGGCACAATCCCTCGTAAACAGATTCGAGACATTCTCCAACGCCTTACGACCGAGAACCGAAACAACAACTTCAGCCGGAGAAAAAACCTGATAGCGAAAAAACTCAGCCCGATGCTCCTGCGACACGTTAATCCAAACGCCGCTGCCCAACTCAGACCGACAAGACCTACCCGGGACCGAAGCCTTCACATCCCCACCATCGATCGCTAGCAAACGATCCGGCAGGACCTCTTCCTCACAAACCACGTCACCGTAAACCCTCACCTGAAAACAACCCTCTTTCAACGCGATGTCGTCGCTAATCCGAACCTTGGGCAACACAAAGCCAAACTCGCTATACAATGACCGGCGCAACTGACTGACATCCGCAAACAAACTGCCTCCCTGCTTGGGATCCGCAAGCTTGACGAGGTTCGCCCCTAAGCGAATCTCGATGGGCTCAGTCCTCAAAAGCGTTTCAAACTTTTCTTCATTCTTACGAGCCTTTACTGCCTCCTGCTCGACAATCGCCCGCTGCTCGACAATCGCCCGCTGCTCCTGCACCCGCCGATGCTGCTGACCATGCGACTGCACACCCAAGACAAAACAGACCCCTCCCAAAAAGAACAGGGGAAGCGGAGGCAACCCAGCAAAAACCAGGGCAACCGTGCCGACGCCCGCAATAAAATACACACGAGGGTCCCTGCCCAACTGCGTCACCAGATCTTCCGAAACACTCGACTCCCGACTCCCTCGCGCCATCAACACTCCGGCAGCAATCGCGACCAGAAAAGCAGGCAACTGACTTGCCAGGCCATCCCCAATAGTCAACTTGGTATAGACCTGCACGGCGACTGAAAACTCCATCCCCCCCAGCAGGCCAATCGCCAGACCGCCAATAATATTCACCAAGGTGATAATCAAACCCGCGATCGCATCCCCGCGAACAAACCGCCCTGCACCGTCCATGGACCCCAGGAAATCAGCTTTCTCCTGGAGAACTTCGCGCTGCTGTTTGGCCTGGACTGGGCTGATGATTTTCGACTTCAAGTCCGCATCAATTGCCATCTGCTTGCCCGGCATGCCGTCCAAGGCAAACCTGGCCGCAACTTCACTAATCCTGGATGAACCTTTGGTGACAACAATAAACTGCACAATGAAAATAATTGCAAAAATAACCAGCCCAACGAACACATGATTCCCAATCACGTATTCACCAAAACTCCTGATAATCCCGCCTGCAGCAAGATCCTCGGCAGTGGTAGCATTACTGAGAATCAGCCGAGTGGTTGAGATATTAAGAACAAGCCGCCCTAACGTGGAAACCAGCAAAATCGCCGGAAACACGGTCAATTCGACGGACGACTTGGCCAACAAGGCAGCTGACAGAATCATGATTGCCAAAATCATGTTACCTGCCAGCAAAAAATCGACCACACCTGTCGGCAACGGGGTCAAAATAACAAACAATCCAGCCAAAATAGCAATGGGTACGACGAGTTCTTGCCATTTACGAAAACTTGGCATCTTGTCCTTGGGCCCGGGTTTAAGATTTAATCAACTGTTAGGATCTTTTGCGAAGCGTAGGAAAATCTCTCATACTGGTCTAGCCAGTTTTACTTAACAAACCATGTCACAGAAAACGGTAAACCCCATCGAACCCCTGCACTCCAAGGACACCCCCCCCGAAAACCACAATTCTCGCTTGCCGACACAGCCACCCCCCAAAAAAACACCGCCCCAAAAATTCCCCAGAATTTCGCTAGCAGCTCCGCGAATTTGGCACGGAATGCGATTTATGACGTTTTGGAAACTGTTAAGGCAGGGCGGTTTCCGGCTGCACTTTCTCGGACTGGGAATGGGGATCGCGATCCTCTTCTACAGCGTG
>JAZABE010000033.1:0-1152 GCA_036137535.1 Planctomycetota bacterium
AAGGATGATCCCAATAATGAAATCAAAAAGATCTATGAATTCACCAAACTCCAAAAACCATTCACTGAAGTCTTGAGGGGGAAAACAATTGACGACCAAGCGTTCTTTGAACGTTTGGAAAAGGTGATACAGTTCTGGCGAGACGATCCGGCGGTCTATCAAAACATTCAAACATGGATCAAACAACTGTATGAATCCGGTAAACGAAAATACTTTATTAAACTACTTGAACTTTCCGCCAAACATTTCCCTAAAAGCACCAACACTCAAATCATGTCATGGTCCGAGATCCTTGACGACCGGCTCATGGTCGCTGAAATTGGCTTTGATCTTGCTGTTACCGATTTGATTTTTGACAAGGAAAACGCATCAGACCGACTTTTTGATGCCGCCAAAAGAATACTGGCAAAACCCGATCAAAGCGGCTACGTTCTCACTCAAATCATCCAGGCGGGGATTCAGCTTGAAGTGAAAGGCATGTACCAACTAGCCAATGACTATTACGAGCTGATCAACCAATCGATCCAGTCATATTCCAATCAAAACCTCAAAGACCAAATCGGAAAAGTCATCCAGAATGCCAAGCTGCGATTTGAATTACTCGGAAACCCCTTGAAAGTCGAAGGTGTTGTCCCACAGGTCATCAACGGGGAATTTGTACGCAAACCAATCGATTTTTCTGCCTATCGCGGAAAGGTCGTCATTCTCTTCTTCTGGTCCGTTGAAAACAAAACGTCCTACACATTGCTTAATGACTTAGATCGCTTCTACACCGCCAACCAGGGAAAAAACATTGAGTTAATCGGTATAAACACGGACCGGGAAATGAAGGTTATCAGTGAAGTCATGACTTTTGAAATCCGCCAGATGAAACGGAAATGGAGTCACCTCATGCCATCAACGCCTAAATTATTGGGATTGGACTCCGCGATGCCCAAACGGTGTGGCGTTGATTCGTGGCCTTACAACTTAATTGTCGACCAAAAAGGGATCGTTCAAGCTTATCGGGTTTATGGAAAGCGACTGGAAACCACAATCTCCAAGCTACTGGGTGAACCCGTCAATAAAATCAGTTCACCAAAACCGTCTCCCGTTAAAGAACCCGTTAAAGAACCCGTTAAAGAACCCGTTAAAGAACCCCTTAAAGAACCC
>JAZABE010000034.1:0-5068 GCA_036137535.1 Planctomycetota bacterium
TCATGAAATGGATGAAGATAAGGCGGCCGAACCGAAAAAAATGATCGCCGATTACGTGATGATTCACATTCGGTACAACGATCGTTACTTCGACAATGCCTTGATTCAACGCATCGCCAACTTACAGCCCGGTGAAATCGAAACGGTTACGATCTCCAGTGATGTTTCTTATTCGTTTTTCCAGGACACTTTGGAAGAAGATAATTCTGTCACGACGGCGCGGTCTCAGTTGGCCCTTTTCCTTGAAGGCACGGGGTACACACCGAATTACAAAATCACGGATCTGGACGGAAAGCAGTTTTACGAATTGGTTTCGATAACCAAGGGGGATTTAAGCCTCAAGTTTGAAACTCAAAACAATGAGACTCTCTTGGATGGAGAGCCGATTCTGGATGTGATTGGCATCAGCCTGCTGACCGCTAGAACCCATGACATTGATGTTCAATCCGGTTATCTGGAGGACGATGATGTTACGGAAATCAGGACCGATCAATATCAAACGATTTCAGAAATTGGCAAAAACCCGTTGATTTATTTCGAGGGATTTGAAGAGACATCTGTCTACGTTAGCGAAACCGATGCAACCTTGACTCGACTAAGGAACGCCAATTACAGCGGAATGTTTTATGCCTATGGTGGCCAGGCCCGCGACCATTTTGATGTGGTTCAAAGCGTCGGGGTTACCTTCCTCAGTGGGGGAGGAAATGATGATCGATTTACCGTTGGACAGGGTTCGGTCGAGCAAATTGATAATCAGCTGTTTTTGCTGGGGGGTAGCGGAAATGATAGCGTGATTGTCGATGCCAACGAAAACGTTGACGATCAATCGGTAACCTTAGAGAAACAGGTTGCTCAACACCTTTATGAGAAGCGAGAACTCAACCGAATCACCAACGCGCTTGACTTTACAATCGATGATCTCGATGAAAACAAGGCCATTGAGATTGAATTGGAAGACGTGTCGACGCCTTATGCGACGAAGGCCGCGATGGTGAACCGAGGTGACCTGATGAACATCGTTCACCAGGCAAGCAACGAAAATGCTTCGAATATCTTGGCCCAGTTGCAAGAATCTCAAGCGAATTACCGGGATTCGATCACCGACCTGAACGAGAAACAGGAAGCGAACCTGAAAGCGTATCTCAGCCATGGCTTGACCGAGTATTACAATGCCAGGTTAGCCAAAGAAGACAAGGAAATAGCGGCAGAAAAAACTCGAGCACAACTTGAATCTTCAGCGGCCAGTTCGGTTCAAAATGCGCTGTATTCCAATGGCAACTGGAAAAAATGGCTCGACCAAGTCGAAAGCAATCTCAGGGCATGGTTTAATTCCAATAAGCCAGGTTGGCGAGAGTATTATGTTTATTTCAGCGATGACAAGTCGCAGCGACCCAATGCAGAAGGACTGTTGCAGGGTTATGAGAAGGACGGTGCCGATACATTAACGCTGGACATCGCGCTGAAGTTTTGGGGGTCTCCTGACCAGACCGTTTATGGGTATGCGGATTCCAAGGGAGTTAAACGTGCGGTCGACGCTCAACTTTCAAGAAGTACTTATACGATTTCGGTAGAGGCCAGTTACCGCAGTAAGATTGACTTGGTGAAAGCACTGAAAGAGGAATGGAAAGAACTCGAACAAGAACTCAAGGAAAAACGTCTGAAGTTAGAGGGTTCAATCGACTCTCTAGGTTCGTTCTATCAATCCAAGGGTACAAGTTATGGTTTGACCGAGGCTGAGCTGAATCGCTTTTACGGCGAAGTTGAAAGTTATGGGATTGACCGAGCAGTGGAGCTGTTGCTGGATAGGAATAGCACTTATAAAAATGCCAAAGACTCAATCAGTACGGAAATCACGAATGCCAGCAAGGCCAGCAAGGAAGCTTATGAGACCGCAATCGCTCAGGCCGAAAAGTTGAGTCAACTCAGCGGTAGTTCATTAACAACATTGCAAGACGAAATTGATGCCCTGCAGGAAGATATGCAGGACCTCAATAACGCGTTGGTCGATTTGGGTAATACGCCCAGCCAAAATGAAAGGCTCGTCCAGTTGGCTGGCAAGCAGCAACTACCGTACTTGCAGTTTGCAGCGGAACAAACCCGCTTTGGTTCGATAGAGAATCTGATTTCCGAGATACCGGATGAATTGGAATTCCAGACAGTCCGAGAATTTGCCGCCCGGGAAGATGTAACCTGGGATGAAGCCATGGATCTGTACGAGGATGCAGACTACCAGGCTGTGGAAAACTCACATGAACTCGGGAGTGAAATAGCGAGCAGTTTTGTTGATTACAAAACGGATAAATACAAGGCGTTCCGTGCGGCAAGTCGTAATATGGGCTATCTCGATACGGCCTATGAATTCTTGTCCGGTGATTTCAGCTTTGAAGCGTTTAAGGCGAAATATCAGGAAAATGTGCGGACAATTGAAGAGGCTCCGAACGTCAACGAGCTCTTGCGGTTGGAGTCTCAGTACCAACAGCAGATTAAGTCTCTCGAAGCCGACGAAAAGGTCGTTAATGCGATCGTCAACCGGAATGCTTCAGTCGAAGCGTTTATGACCGATTTGAAGAATCGGTTCCAAGCTGAGCTTGATGACCAAAAAGCCAGCTTGAAAGAAGAATACACTGTAACCATTTGGTATTGGTATGGTAGCAAATTTGAAATAGAGCTCCCTTACACCAATGATGTTCGTTACACCAATGCATTGTCTAAACGCAATGATGCGGTTGCTAACCTGAATCAGGCCAATTCGGAAAGCGGCGATGCCCTCAGTGACCAGAGCGTCCTGCAGAACAAATTGGATGATGTCAAACTGAGGCTTGCGGAAGTGCAAGACGAACTTTCGGGGCAACAGAAGGTTAAGAATGCCCGTGTGGAACTGGGTAAACAGTATCGTTTTTTGAGGGACCTCAGTCCAATTGCCGTTAACGTTTTAAGTGAAACGCGTGGCGATCAGGCGGCGAAGGATTTTGGCGATGCAAGAAGTTTGCTTTCTGAAATCAAAGCTTATGGAAATGCATACGAATTGCTGAATACCCCAGGGCAACCGGCAAAAGATGGAAAATATGAAAGTACGAGTTTCGAATCCACGGGGAGTGGTAATTCGGTCGATGTGGTGAGCAAGAAGTGGGATTCCTTCCCTGTGCTATCTGTGTTGGGGCTAAACAGTCTGGGGATTCACGCGGAACAGGATACCATTGAAAACCTGACGGTTTACCTGGGTAGCGGTGCGGATGTCATTAAAATTCACGACAGTCTCGCGGTAGCGGGTAGTACCGTTTCCGTTAAGGCTGGTGAGGGAGATGATGATTTCCGGTTGCACAGCCCAAAAGATTCTCAGGATGAATTAACGACTTATACCAGTTCGGTTGAAGATTACTTGGGTGATGTCGTAATTGACGCAGAGGGTGGCAAGAATAAACTGCGAATCGATGACTCAGGTGATGAAACCGGGGACACGATGATTCAAAAAGCTTCGGGGAATTACCTTTCGATTTCAGGTATGGCACCGGGTGTGATTGAATATGCGGCCACCGGCGGCGATTTTTCGAAGGGACTGGATATTTTCACCAGTAACCATGACACCGACGGTCGCGACGTATTTGATGCTCAGGATCTGTTTCCTACGGACCACACGAAAATCGATACCGGGAAAGGTGACGATGATATCTTCATTCGGGACACGACGGTGGAATCCAGTGCGTTGTTGACGATCTTTTCGCAACAGGGAAGTGATGTGATCGATGCTTCAGATGCTCCTCTTTTTGTCACGGTGCACGCTGCTGAAGGGAATGACTCAATTTACGGTAGCCAGTTTGATGATTTTCTTTACGGTGACAAAGCAGATGCGGGCCTAGGTGGGGCGGACTTGGTCATTGGTAACTTGGGGCATGATACGATCCAAACCTATTCCGGTACTGACATCCTGATTGGTGATCGGGGTCACTTCCGTTCGCTCGATGGTCAGACCGATTTGACGATGCGGTCTTGGCCGATCGGTGCAGTGGTTTCGTCGGTTGCCGGGAATAGTCCAACCGATGACCGCCTCGAGGCGGGTCAGGGAGATGATGTCGTATTTGGTGGTAGTGGCGGTGATACAATTATCGCCGGGACCGGGGATAACAACGAGGTGGTCCTGGGTGATCATGGTAAAGCGGTTTTGAATGCCGACGGCAAATTGGTTTCAATCGAATCCACGGAAAGTGGCCATGGTGGATCCGACCAAATCACGGTAGGGCAGGGCAACCATGTCTTGATTGGTGGTGCATTTACCGATCATTTCAAGGCAGGTGACGGCAACGTGATCATTATCGGTGATGAAGGAAAGGTTGAGCGAACCGCTGATGGTAAAGAACTCGTGAGAGTGGAAAGTCTTAATCCTGCTGAAGGCGATGTTGATACCTTTGATCTGGGGCAAGGCGAATACGTGGTGATTGCGGGCGCCGGTGACGAAACCATCACTTTAGGGCAGGGCACAAACACAGTTCTGGGTGATAATGGTTCTCTTGAGATTGACCTGCTGTCTGGCGTTACGACCGTTAAATCACTTGCGGGAGACGTGGGTGGTGAAGACACGATCAACGTGGGCAACGGGTTTAACATTGCGGTTGGTGGAGCCAAGCATGACGAGATCAAGGTGACCGGCACCGAGGAATCGGCACGAGGTTACGTTGTGGGTGATAACGGTATCATTGTGATGGATCGCGAAGGTCGTTTGTTGAGCATCGAGAGCAGTGCAACGGAGACAGGCGACGGCACCTCAGAATTTTTGGGTGACAAGGACACCATCACGTTAACGGATGGCACCAACACGGTAATTGGTGGTGTTGGTGGTGACACGATTGAAGCAGGTAAGGGTGTCAACACGATCTTGGGCGACGATGGTCAAGCGTTGTTCAATCTGGGCGTATTGTACAAAGTGGAGAGCATCAACAGTGGTGACGGTGGTGCAGACCAGATTACGCTTGTCGATGGGACGAACACGGTGATTGGTGGCGCGGCGGGTGATGAGATTTCACTGGGTGCGGGCACGAACACGGTCCTGGGTGATGAAGGGGAGTACCGTATT